>JAEWBT010000039.1 GCA_023391015.1 Bacteroidota bacterium | reverse complement strand
CGAGAATAAAAGCTTTTTTTTCTTCCTCAGTCGCCTTTTGCAAATCCTGAATCCGGGCCATCAGATCCGCCAATGTGAATTCCTGCGCGGCGGTTTCGATCACGGGGGGCAAAAGCAGCGCAATGGCTTCGCTCAAATCACCCACCGTGTGATAGCTTTCATCAAACAGCCACGGCTGAATTCCGGCTTCTTCCATACACCACACTTTCAGCAGCGTGGAGGTTACAATCCGCTTCGGTCGCCGCCCTGTAAAAAGCGCCACGAGCCAGATGCGGTCGGCTTCCGGCGCGTCGTGCAGGTAGCTCACCAAAGCGTCCTTCTTATCGTTGGTTTTGGTGCTGCCCTGCAGGGCTTCTATCAAGAGCGAAAATTTTCTCATCGGCTAGGGCAATAAGTCAGGAAATGGCTCTTTCACGAACAGCGCGAAACACCCATCCGCAACACTAAATACGCAGCGGGGAAGCCGGATTTTCCGGAAATCAAAACAAAAAACTACGCGCCGAGGTTGTCTTCAGACCCCAGGTTGATGCGTTTTTCCGGCTCGGTTTCACGGGCGTCGCGACCGGTGCCTTTCGTGTCTTCCTGCGGGGCGAACGGCTCTTCTTTGGCCGCGCCGGCTTCGGGCGACTGATCGCCTTCGTTGGACGTGCCGACGGTGCTTTTGCCGAGGTGGCCGGCTTCGTTGTCGTAGTTGGAGCCGCGATTGGCCTCCGAGCCTTGCTTATTGTAGCCTGTGCCGCCAATATCAGACGAGCCTTGGCCAAAGTTGGAGCCGCCCTGCGTGGTAGAGCCGGGGCCAAAGGCAGCGCGGCCGTGATTGTCTTCAGCGGGTTTGCCGTCGGGGTTGTTTTCGGTATTCATAACCAACAGAAATGATTTACTTAATAAAAGGGCACTCCTAAAAAAGGAATGCCAGAGTATTATCTACTTTTCTTTGGAAAGAGGGTATCCCGGCTGTTATCTTTACAAAGAGATGACTGCTGAACCTTATATTCTTATTGGCGAGGACGACCCGGATGACCGGTTCCTGCTTCAAAGTGCATTTGAAGAGGGGCAGGGACGTTGCAACTTGCGTTTTGTAAACAACGGCGTTGAGTTGTTGGACTTTCTGAAAGAAGAAGCCCAAAAGGAAAGTACAGCCTTATACCCGTCCTTTATTTTGCTGGATCTGAACATGCCCCGCAAAGATGGCCGGGAAGTGTTGGCCGAGCTCAAAACAACACCTCATTTTGAGGCCATTCCGGTGATTATTTTCAGCACTACCAACAATGAGCGGGAAATGAAGCGCTGCTATGAACTGGGCGCTAACTCTTACATTACCAAGCCCAACAGCTTTGAAGTGCTGCAAAAAACCCTTTTTGCACTCTGCGATTACTGGATTCAGCCGGAAAAATCCCTTGCAGCGCCGAATCATTAGAAAAAAAGGTCTCTTTTTACTAATTTTTCCAGAAAACAAACCTTGCTGGCAAGGAAATTTCATTAGGCGTAAAAGTTATGAGCGCTGCTAAGAAGACAATAGTTGTTATAGAAGACGAAGTGGATCTCCGTCAGATTGTAGCTGCCTTTTTCAGGCGGAAAGGATGGACCGTTTATGAATACGGCACGCTGGAAGAGGGCGTTTCTGCTGTCCACACTTTCAGCCCGGATGTTTTATTTCTGGACAATAACCTGCCTGATGGTCTGGGCTGGGATATTGCGCCACAGCTGGCTGCACGACACCCTGGTATGCACACCCATCTGGTGAGCGGCTTTCATCCCAACCCGCCGCAAATGCCAGAAGGTGTAGTATTCTCGGTACATGAAAAGCCTATCAGCTTTTCACAGTTTGAAGCCATCCTTTAAAGAAGGCTTTTTCAGCACTTTACCTTTCAGGCCCTGTATCTTACAGGGCTTTCTTTTGGCCTAAAGCCTATCGAGTTTCCGGAAATTCCGGTTTGCAGAAAGGATCCTCAACCGGGGTTCACTGTTCAAAATCCGAAGCCCTTCTGGTGTTTTTGATTAGGCTATGTTGATAGCTTTTTCAGTCCTGTAGGGACGCCGGCTTGGTCGCATTTTCCGGAAATAATGGTATTGTGAAGTCCCGTAGGGACGCAGGTTTAATCTAACCAAACCTGCGCCCCTACCGGGCTATTCAGCGAACGCCGAAGGGTAGGTCAATACAGTCTAGCTTCCAGAGCTCCGCCGGAACAGGCCAATGGCCATACTAATAACCGCCAGGGCCAAGAAAACGTGCGCCCAGTGGCCCATATTACCGACGTTCAGAAATACGATCCAAGCAGCAATAAATAAACCACTGGCAATATAGAAAGCCTGATACATAAATCCGGTCAGCAAGAAATTTAGATTTCCGGAAATGGGCTCCGGAAACAGCGCAAAAGTACGGCCTTAGAGGCTACTTATCGTTTTTAGAAAGCTCTTCAATCGCACTCACAGTGGGCAGTGTAATGGTGAACTGCGTTCCTTTCTCTGTTTCCGAGGCTACCTCTATTTCACCTTTATGGGCCTGAACAATATTGAGCGTAGCGGCCAGTCCCAGCCCCATACCATTTCGCTTGCGGGTAAAGTAAGGTTCGAAAAGGCGGGAAAGCGTTTCCTCGGGCATACCGCAGCCATTATCGGCGATGATCACCACAGCACTCTCGTCCTGCTGTTTTAAGGTGATTTCCAGATGCCCTTCAACGTTTTCCATGGCTTCACTGGCATTGATAACCAGATTTAAGAGAGCTATGGAAAGCTTTTCGATGTCGGCATTTACCCAGATCGGCGTTGGCGGATAAAAAAGGTGAAACTGGATATTGCGCAGCTTCAGCCGGTCCGCCGATTGGGTGAGCACTTCATCCATGACGGATTGCAACATCACCTTTTTCAGCACAATCTCAGACGGGCGGGAGCTATTGAGTAACTCAGTAATCAGATCGGAAATCCGCTTGCTGTTGCGCTGCACGATGTCCAGATACATCCGGGTATCTTCCGGCACGGTTTCAGCCAGGATTTGCTCTACCGAAAGCGTAATGTTGTTGAGGGGATTCCGCACTTCGTGGGCCAACGTGCGCACCAGGCGGCCCGCAGCAGCCAGTTTTTCAGCCTGTAAAGTCGCTTTTTCAGCTTTGCGCAGGCTGGTAATATCGTGGAGGATTCCCTGCCAATACAAATGGGTAGCAGTGCCTTCATCCTGCGGCACCAGTGAAAGCTGGAACTGCTTTTTCTGTGCTTCCCCGGCTGTAATGCTGAGTTCCAGATCGCGGATTTCCTCGTTGTTGATAATACTTTGCTGGAGAGTGGCGCGTTCCTCTGTGTCTTCCACGAGGTCAAAAAGCGAGAGCCGCAGAATCTGGTCTTTGGGCATTTCCAGCAACTGAACCGCCGCCGGATTGACTTCCACAAACTGAAAATTGTTGTCTACCAGAAAAATAATGTCCTTGGATTTTTCAAAAATGGCGCGGTACTTTTTTTCATTGGCCCGCAGCGCCCGGACAAAAACGGTCCGCTCCTGGGCATAACGGATAGCCCGCTCCAGCTTTTCGGATGTTACATCAGCTTTGATAAGATAGTCCACTGCGCCCGACTGCAGGGCGGCATGCTCGGTTTTGGCGCTTGCACCGCCGGTCAGCAGGATAATCGGGCTTTCACAGCCGCTTTCCATCGCCTCCCGAAGCAAGTCCATCCCCGAACGCGCACCCAGCCGGTAATCCACAAAATACACGTCATAGCATTGCTCGGTCATTCGCTGCAACGCGTCGTCATATTTATAGGCCCAGTCAATTTCATACTTTCCTGCCGGAATCATTTGAATCAACTCGGAAATGATAAAGAAGTCGTCTTCATCATCATCCACAATCAGGATTTTGCAAATTGCAGGGATGCCGGCCATGATTATAAAGAAAGGTTGAGAAGGTTATGTTTGAAGCGCCGGATCTGCCGGAAAATAAATGGAAAACTGCGCGCCTTTTCCTTCCTCGCCATGGGCTACCAACGCGCCGCCGTGACGCTCGGCAATCTTGCGGCAGATGGCCAGCCCGATGCCCGTTCCCGGAAATTCGGCCTTGCCATGCAGACGCTGAAAAAGCTGGAAAATGTGCTCCGACTGCGAAGGGTCAAAACCTATGCCATTATCTTCTACCCGGATGCGGTAAAACAGCTCGTCGGCTTCCAGCCCGGCTGCGGCCAGCTCCAGTGCCGAGGGCGTGGCCATGCTCACCTTGATTTCCGGCGCAACAGTTGGTTTCCGGAATTTAATGGCGTTGGAAAACAGGTTGGTGAACAGCTGCACCAGGAGCGGGGCGTGGCCCATCACCACCGGCAATGGCCCAACGGTGATTTTTGCCCGTGTTTCTTCCACCACCAATTCTAAATCCGACTGCACGCCGATAAGCAGCACATCCAGCCGGGTGGGTTGCAGCGCCTCTTCTACCTGCGCCACACGGGAGTAATCCAGCAGGTTTTGAATCAGGTTGCGCATGCTTTCAGCCGAAGCCATGATGCGATCCAGATATTGACTGCCTTCGCGGTCAAACTGGTCGTGATAACGGGCATAAAGCCGGCCGCAGAACGTGCTGATTTTGCGCAGCGGCTCCTGCAAATCATGAGAGGCAACGTAGGCAAAGTCTTCCAGCTCCTGGTTGGAATGCTGTAATTCTTCCAACATGCGCTGGGCAGCCTGTTCTTGTTCGCGCTGCCCGGTAATGTCACGGATAATGCCGGTTACTTTCACCGGCTGTCCCTGTGGGTCATAGGTTCGCTTGCCCCAGACCTGCACCCAAATGGGCTTTCCGGTATAGGTAACGGCACTAAAAACGCGCGACACTTCTTCTTTCTCTGCCTGTTCGGTAAAAAGAAAAGCCTCAAAAGCCCTGTTTTCCGGATGATCCGTCTGATCCAGATGCACCAAAAACTGAGGCAATGTCAGGCTCATCCGGTCGTCGGTTGGATATTCCAGCAAATAATACACCCCATCGCTGCACCGCAGCGCGCCCCTGACGCGGTCCACCTCAAAGGTGCCGTAGCGCAGGATGCGTTCGCCGTCTGCTTGCAACTGGTTTGTAACTGGATATTCCAAAGGGGTAGGTCTTTTGAGGGGGCCCTGCGAGTTTGGAGATTCGCTGGAAAAGGAAAAGCGGTTTTTGACCGCAAGCCCAATCATGCTTCGCTTTCGTTGTTAAATTCTTTGTACTGCCGCATCTTGTTATAAAGCGTTTTCCGGTCAATGTCCAGCAGCTTGGCCGCCTTGCTTTTATTAAAGTTGGATTGCTTCAGCGCCGCCAGTATGCTGTGGTACTCCGAGTCCATCTTATCGGTTTTCATCTTGTCGCCCAGCGAAACCGGCTCTTCCACGGCCACCGAATTGCTTTCTCCAACCGGCGCAGGAGCCGTTGCATTCATCGGCGCGCTTTTCGGTGCTTCTTCCACCTGACCGTCATCAAATTGCAGGCGCAGGAAATTGGTAATCTCAAACGGCAGTGAGGTTGCTTCCACGTAGTCGCCCGCAGTCAGCAGCGTCGCACGTTTCACCACGTTTTTCAGTTCCCGCAGGTTGCCGTGCCACACGTAGTTGAGGAAGATGTGCTCTACATCCGGCGAAAAGCCTTTCACGGCCTTGCCCAGTTCTTCATTGGTGCTTTGCAGGAAATGCTTTGCAAAGGTCATCAGGTCGCTTTTGCGGCGGCGCAGGGGCGGCACCTCAATGCTAAACTCGTTGAACCGGTGGTAAAGGTCTTCGCGGAACTTGCCTTTCCGGGCGGCATCCCACAGCTTTTCATTGGACGCCACGATGATGCGCACGTCGAGGTTGATGTCTTTATTGCTGCCTACGCGGCGCATTTTCCGCTCCTGAATCACGCGCAGCAAACTCACCTGAATATCGTAGGAAAGGTTCGCAATTTCATCCAGGAAAATGGTGCCTTCGTTGGCCAGTTCGAACGACCCCACCTTGTCGGCCAGCGCGCCGGTAAACGACCCTTTTACGTGTCCAAAAAGCTCGGAAGCCGCCAGTTCTTTGCTCAGCGCACCGCAGTCGATGGCAATAAATGGCTTTTTGGCGCGGTTGCTGTTGCGGTGAATCTGCTGGGCAATCACTTCCTTTCCGGAGCCACTTTCGCCGTAAATCACGACGCTAAAATTGGTGGGAGCGACGAGCTCAATCTGTTGCAGAATCGTAGCAAACTCCGGGCTGTCGCCAAAGATGTACTCTCCACGCCCCTTTGCCACAGCGGTTTTAGGCTTTGCATTTCCGGGATTTGCGGCAGACTGAGTCGATTGCGCCACAGCAGCCGGAGCGGGGGCAAGCTGCCCTTCTTCCGAAAGCGCCTTTTTAATGGTCAGCAGAATTTCATCGGGGAACAGCGGCTTGGTTACATAATCATAGGCACCCATTTTCATCACCTCAACGGCGTCTTTCACATCGCTGTAGCCAGTGATAATAATCACCGGCACGCCCGGGTGCAACTCTTTGGCTTTCACCAGCAACTCCGCGCCCGTGATATCGTCCAGTCGGAAGTCGGTCAGGATGAGGTCAGGCGTTGCTTTCTGAAGCCAGGCGATGGCGGCCATGCCGCTATTGATGCCAATAACCTCAAAGCCATGACGGGAAAGAAAGCGGTTGAGCAGCAGACACATGTCGTTGTCGTCATCTACTACCAGTATTTTTTGAGCCATTATAGAGTCAAAAGTCTTAAAAAATTATATTAGAAAAATTCTAAACTTCAAATTTCAGAAACCAAGCTTCAGGGGATCAAGGGCAACGCCTCAAAAACCAGATTTCAAAATCCAATTTCCGGAATCCAAGAGCCAATTTCCGGAAATCATTTTCCATGAATCACACCCCATCAAACATGGCATATGAAACATAAAACATGTTACGCCCAGACGGCCCGGATTTGCGCAATCGGAATGCGCATCTGTTCGCGGTATTTGGCCACCGTGCGGCGGGCAATATTATAACCTTTGGCGGAAAGAATATTGACCAGCTGCTGATCGGTGTAGGGCTTGCGCTTGTCTTCGCCGGCAATGGCTTCCTCGATTACCGACTGGATTACCTTGTTGGAAATCACTTCGCCTTTCTTGTCGGCAATGCCTTCGGAGAACAGGTCTTTGAGATACACCAGACCAAAATGGGTTTCGGCGTATTTGTTAGAGGTAATCCGCGAAACGGTTGAGATATCCAACCCGGCTTTCTCGGCCACCATCCGCAACACCATTGGCTTCAGCTGCCGGATATCGCCTTCCATAAAGTAGTCGTGCTGCATCTCTACAATGGTGGTCATGATGCGCATCATGGTTTCTTCGCGTTGCTTCACGGCGTTGACAAACCACTGCGCCGAGGCCAGCTTGCTTTTTACATATTGGTTGGCACCGCGGTCACGGGAGGTAATCTGCCCGGCCAGTTGTTCGTAAAGTCCCTGATTCACAAAAACAGCCGCCGACCGCGAACTGTAGAGGTTCACCTGTATAGTGTCGCCGAAGCGGCTGATAATGTAATCGGGGATAATAGTGGTTTTCGGCTCGTAATGCGAAACCTCTTCAATAACGGGGTGGAATTTCAGTCCGCCGATAAGACCCAGCACGGCGCGCAGCTCTTCGTCATTGATGCCGAGTTGGTGGTAGATTTTTTCAAACTGCCGGTGCATCAGGTCGTTGAAGTGGTGCTGTACCAGTTTTTGGGCCGTAGCAATTTCCGGACGGCTGGCGTCCATCTGCATCAGTTGGATTTCCAGACATTCCTGCACACTGCGCGAGCCCAGGCCGGTGGGATCGAGGGTTTGGATGATTTTCAGGATCCGCAGCACCTCATCCTCATCCACTAAAATGCCGAGCGAAAATGAAATTTCGTCGGCCATTTCTGCCAAGGGCTTGTCCATCAGCCCCTGGTGGTTGAGCGCGTTGATCAGATAATCAGCAATTTCAAATTCGCGCTCTTCGAGGGTGAGCATCCGCAACTGCTGGCGGGCGTCATCTTTAAAGTGAACGGCCCCGGCGATGGCTACGTTGGGTGTTACCTCGCTGGTAAAATAGTTTTGGTATTCCTCGCGGTAGTCGGGCACGTCGTCGTAGCCGCGCTCTTCCCAGTCCTGATAATCCTGCACGTCATCTTTCGACGGCTTGGTTTCGCTTTCTTCAAATGTTTCTTCGGCATTGCTGTCCAAAAACGGATTTTCCTCCAACTCGGTGCGGATGCGTTGCTCCAGCTCCAGGTTATTCAGAAAATACAGATTTAACAGCTGAATTTGTTGAGGTAGAATTTTAAGGGTCTGTCGCTGGGTCTGGGTTTGGCTAAGCATAGGTAGAGAGGCTGCTTTTCGGTTTTGGATAGGGCTACCCCGTTAGTGCAAACCCCTTTCCAAAAAAGGCTTCAAACGAAAACAAAATATTTTCCAACCAATTATCATTGATAATCAGCCAGAAAAACACAAGAAGCAATTGTCAGCCATTTTCTATTGCAATAAAAACATGCCACCGTGTGGAATGCTTTCCCCAAAGTGTAGAATGATAATTCCAGTCAAGAAGGAATGTTGGTTCCGGAAATTTCCGGAAACAGGGGCCTATTTTCCGGAAAAACAGGCCCATCAAAGGCCAGCAGCGAGAAGCGTGTTTATTTTAAACCAAAAAGAGCGGCGGCTTTGGAAAAGCAACCTCTCTTTTTGGTTATTCAAATCAGCTTTAATTGGAATCCGCTTTTTTAGGATTCTTCTTTTGCAACTCCTCTACCTGCTGGATGAATTCATTTACACCGGCATCGGAGTAGGCGCCATAAGCATCCACCAGCGAGCCTTTCAGTCCGTCAGCCGTTTCAATCTGGTAAAGAATGGTGTTATCGGCGGGATCTGACATGCCTTCAAACCGGAAATAATTCACGATGTGGATGTCATTGGGCTGGTAATACCGGTCTTCTTTTAAGGAGTGCAGGCCCTGCTCGGTTACCTTAAAAGTATCTACATAGCCATCCAGCACAATCTTGTTCATGCAGGTTGCCATGGAAGTCATGTAAGGAACCGGATCGGTATTGCCGGTTGATTTAACCGACTGCGCGTTGTCGGATTGCTGATTATTTGGAGTCATGAGAGATATGCGTTGGTAAGAAAAAACTTTCAAAGAGATGATGCCAGCCGTGCAGAAGGGTTTTACCAGAAGGGCAAAAGTGTTTTTTTCCGGGAAGGAGAAGGTTTCTGGCGTTTCGCATTTCCGGCAGTTTATCAAGGGGGTGAGAGCATTTGTTGACATGCTTCGAGCAGCGTAGCTGAGCGGCGGCCGTCTTCATATTGCCCCTGGATCAGTTCCAGGCTGTCTTCCGGCAATCCGCTGTCCATACTTAGGATGGCTTCATAAGCTTTTTGCCAGGCACTTTCGCCAAAAACGCAGCTACCCAGGATCGCTGTGGTGTCGGTGCCCCCAATAGTTGTTTTTAAATCCATCCAGGTGCGGTAAACTTTTCCGGAAAAAGTAGTGTCTGTGGCGACTTCGCCGCCCAGGACCGCGACCTTGTTGATAAGCCCTTCCCGAAACGCTATGGATTCATCACGAAGTTTTTCAAACAGTTCGTAAATTACTTTCTCGTTTGTGGAAAGCTTTTCCAGTGCTATACGATAGCCGGCAATGCGGTCATTGTTAATCCGGATCAGGTCATTGAGGATCGCTACGTGTTTGTCGGCAGCAAGCATAAAAAGAAAACGGAGTCAGAAATATACTTTTTAAAAAAACGGTACCAGCGCGTGGCAATGCGATGCAGAATATTGCAATACCCTACGTAAAAAGCGGTTTTTATTTTCCGGACAACCTATTTTCGCACTTGTTCCTTTCCTTATGAATCCTGTTACCGCAACGGTCTTAGAAATCCTGAAGTATACTTTACCCGCTGTGGTGGTTTTGCTGACCAGCTACCTGGTGGTTGCCAAGTTTTTGGTTTCCGACACGCAGCGCAAGCAAATTGCCCTGCTGCGCGAAACCCAGGACGTGAGCCACCGGCTGCGCCTCCAAGCCTACGAGCGGCTAACCCTTTTTCTGGAACGCATTCATCCGCGCAACCTGCCGGGGCGCGTCTATGCGACCGGCATGACGGCTTCTGAATTTTCGGCGGCTATGGCCCTGACTATCCAAACCGAATGGGAACACAACCTGAGCCAGCAGATCTACGTGAGCCGGCAGGTGTGGGAAACGGTGCGGGGCGTGAAAGAACAGGAATTGAACATGATTAATCAGCTAACGGCTCAACTCAAGCCCGAAGCCACTGCCGCCGACCTGCACCGCCGGATGGTAGATGCCGTATTGAGCGAGTCGGGCGAGCTGCCGACCGAGGTGGCGTTGCAGATTGTGCACGATGAAGCCCGGAAAGTGCTTTCGCTGGGCGCGGTGGGATAGAAAATATTTTTTGCCTATTTCGTAGCGTGTTTAATTTTAGGGGCCTTTTCAAAAATCTTCTACATGAAAAAACACCTACTTTTCGCTGCCTTGCTCACGGCTGTTGCCGGTACCACGCAAGCGCAGATTACCCTGACCGCCGCCACGCATATGCCGCAAGCCGGCAGCGGCTATTACATGGCTTTTGATGACACCAGCGCCATGCCGGTAATGCCCACGATGGGTGCCAATCAAACCTGGAATTACAGCGGTGTGATTCCGGTTGGATTTGATACGCTGCAATATTTTAACTGCGTGCCGCAGGCCAATTGTGCTTCTTTCAACAACGCCAACTTGCTTTCCGGATCTCCGGCAGACACGTTCTACCAATATTTCAAAACCGGTGCGAACGTCTTCCAGTCCACCGGCGGCAAGACCCCGGAGTTTACCCTGAAGTTTGCCAATAACAATCCGCTGGACGTGTACCGCTATCCGTTCACCTACAACAATCAGTTTAACGACGCGGCTACCGGCACGGCGACGGCCTCTTTTCAAGGTACAAACGTTACCTTGAATGTGGATGCCAAAGACACCGTGAAAGCGACTGGTTATGGAACCCTGATAACGCCTTTGGATACGTTTCAGAACGTTTTGCAGGTGCGCTCTATTGTCAGCATTAAAGCCACCCTGCTGTTCCAGACGTTTGCCGAAATTGATGTGATTCAATACGAGTGGTTTGTAGCCGGTAGTCGTTTTCCGGTAATGACTTATCTGGACAATACCACCACGATATCGGGCCAAACAGACCGGTTTGTGGGTGGCACCTACCAAATGTCGGCTCCGAGCAGTGTTCGAAACGTAAGTGCTGCGGAGACGTTCCAACTGGTTCCAAACCCGGCTACCGGCGTTACACAGCTTCAGATTCCGCAAGCCTTTGGAGCCAATGCCACGGTTGTAATCACCGATATTTCCGGAAAAGGGGTGTTTAAAGCAGCTGCCGGAACACAACCGGTTATTACCATCCACACCGCCGACTGGGCCAAAGGCATCTATCTGGTTCGAGTGCAAAGCGCGAGCGGCGAAGCCTCTTTCCAGAAGCTTTCGGTGCAGTAAAAGAACCGGAAGCCGTTTTTTTAAAGCAAATCGTTTTCCCTTCCGGAAAACGATTTGCTTTTTTTTATACAGAAATGAAATGTTATTCTGTTTTTAGAATACATTCGCAGTGTTAAAATTTACCGCAACTTTTCTACATGAAAAAAACGCTACTCCTGGCCGGCCTTTTGCTGGCAATCGCGCCCTCTGTACAGGCGCAAATCACGCTTACGGCGGCAACTCACATGCCGCAGCCCAGTATCAATGTGTATCAACGTTTTACGGGCAGCACGAGTATGCCGTTACCGGATACAGGCGCAAATGTTACATGGAACTACGCCAATTTAACTCCAGACAGTGCACGTCACATCGACTATTTCAACTGTGTTCCGCAGGCTGATTGTGCAGGTTATGGCAATGCTAATCTGGTGCAGGGAGTCATTGCCGATTCTGCCTTCAATTACTACAGAAACGCGGGCAATATTTGCCAACTTACAGGCGCAGGCAGCCCATTAGCGACCACAACGTACACGGATGTGGTAGACTATTATCGTTTTCCAATTACTTATAACACGCGGTATTCAGATACATACGCGGCAACCCTTAGCATTCCGTCCTTTGGTCTTACGATCACCAACAATGGAACATTCGCTACTTCTGGTGCAGGGTACGGCACACTGACTACGCCATTGGGAACATACCCCAACGTACTCATGGTGCGTATCATCAACAACGTCGTCATTACAAACACGGGGGTTTCTAAGAATGACCTCGGCCATATTTATATGTGGTTCGACGCCAACACCCGCAATCCTATCCTGGCCATGAACTTCAACTTTTCGGACAATGGCTCTGGTCAGTTCGTGGTAGATGGGGTGAGCGGTGATTATATGGATGCATCTGCATCTGCCGTTTCTACTGTGAGTGCAACCGAGAATTTCCATCTCGCGCCCAACCCTTCTACGGGCAACACACGCCTGGAAATCCCCGCATCTTTTGGTACGAATACCACGGTTTTAATCACCGATATTTCCGGAAAAAAGGTGTTCAGCCAAACTGCTGAGAAAAACGCGATTATTGATATCAACACTGCCGACTGGGCCAAAGGCATTTACCTGGTTCGTGTTCAAAGCGCAACCGGCGAAGCCCTGATGCAAAAGCTTTCCGTACAGTAAGTGGTCTGGATTTCCGGAAAAATGTCGGTGTGGCTTTATGGCTATACCGGCATTTTTTTGTCGGAGAAACGGTCCGCCACGAGATTGTGCGCCCAAGAGACAAGGCGTGCCTTGTCTCTACAAAACGTGGGGGAAACGAAAACGGGCCTTTTTTATTTTGGCGGATAAGGCCCCACCTTTGCAGCCGTTCCGTCAAAAGCATAACTGTCTGAACCTTTAAGTCTGATTTCCGGAAATCTGAACCCTGACATCTGATTTTTGGCCCTTGGATTCTGGTTCCAACGCCCTGATTTCCGGAAATTTGATTCCTGAATTTTTGCATCCCGGGTTCCGGACTTTTAG
>JAEWBT010000123.1 GCA_023391015.1 Bacteroidota bacterium | reverse complement strand
TTATAATCGCCAAAAACCACTTCAATTTTCAGCGGCTCGGCGCGGGTGAGGACAACGGCTTTGGTTTGCGGAAAGGTGTGCTCGTCCACAAAAAACTTCGCGCGTTCCGGCTTTTCGGTGCTTTTGTTTTTAGCGGCGAAGAACATCCCCATCGCTTCGGCGGCGGCGGTGCCTTCATCCAGCAAAGAGGCGTTGGCAATCGGCAGGCCGGTGAGGTCGCTCACCATGGTCTGGAAGTTCAGCAGGCTTTCCAGTCGGCCCTGGGAAATCTCGGCCTGATAAGGCGTGTATTGGGTGTACCACCCCGGGTTTTCAAACACGTTGCGCAGAATCACCGAGGGCGTGAGGGTGTCGTAGTAGCCCTGACCAATGAAATTCCGGAACACTTTGTTGCGCAGCGAAGTATTCTTCAGCTCGCGCAGGTAATCGCTTTCGCTGACGGACGACGGTAGGTCAAGGGTGCCTTCCATGCGGATACCCGTCGGCACGGTCTGGTCAATCAACGCATCTAAACTGTCCACGCCAATGGTTTGGAGCATGGCGGCCTGATCGGCCTCATTGGGCCCCAGGTGGCGGCCTTCAAATTCGCGCGCCTGATTCTCGAAAAGCTTCATGGAAAAAGAAGAAAGGCCACCGGAAAGGGGCCGGAGATTTTTAGGTTGCAAAGGTACGAAGTGCTTGTAAGGGAAGCGCAATTTCAATAAAGCAAACAAAGCGATTTTGTGGTTTTTGTTGATAAGTGTAACCGGTTTTCTTTCCTTGTCCTGAAACAACTCTTCGATCCCATTATTCTGATTGGTTTGGAATGAAATATTTCCGGAAATCTGCCTGGCTAAATGCTTTGCAGAGCCTTACAGAGGTTCGCTAAAAGGTACTTTCCGGATTGGCCCTTTCACTGTAAATCCGGATGGGTATTGACCGAAGAAGCAGCATTAGTTTTAACATTGTTCTGTATGTTTGCCCTGCCGGAAACGAACACGATACTTAAATTTTCTTTTTGTAAAGCTTATTTCTAATGAGATTCCTCTATTCTATACTCTTTTGTTTTCTTCTAACCCCCATTTTAGCCTTTTCGCAGCAAGACCGCATCTCAGTAGAAATCGTGCTGGAGTCGCTGGGCTTTTCGGAAATCAGTCGGTCGGGCGTCGGGAATCTCTTTAGCGGCAAAGCCTTTGGCGGCGACAAAAGCGTTGAAGGGGTTTTTAAATTTTATTACGACGAACCCTGGGCCGACCACCTGATTACGAATCCTTGTATTGTGCTGACAGGCGAATCACCTTACAGTGCGGAGTGCAGCAAAGACCCGTATCTGAAAGGCCTCCGGAACCTAAAGATATTTCAATACAGCGCCAAAGCCGACAGCCTGGTGCTGCGGATGGAAAATTACCGGAATATGCAGGGCGACTCGTGCGTGAAAGACAGTAAGGACGATAAGGAAGACGTGGCCGAGGTGCGCATTGCGCTTTCAGCGCTCAAAGCCGGGGAGTTTTCCGGCCCCATCCGGATTATCAGCGCCGAGAAACGCTATTTCGCTGTGCTGCGCATTCGCTACAGCATTCCCGATCCGGCTCCCATCGTGCAGGAAGCGCCGCCGGAAATCAACGATCCTAAAGATGAAATCGCCTTAAGCTCTCACGTAGACCTGGCTAACAAAGGCAATCTGAGCTATCAATGGGAATATAAAATCGGCCCGGACGCGGAATGGCAGCATTTTCCGGCTACTACCAAAGAAGAAAAAATCCGCTTTAAGCCTGCAACGGACATTTTTAGAAAGCCGCTCCCGAAAACCACCAACCTGCACGTGCGGATGAAAGCCATGAGCACCGACCTGCACAGCAGCTACACCCCCGAGCTGCTTTTGCCCTGCACGCCTCCCAAGCCCGTGGCCGATACTGCAAACCGGAAGCTCATTCCTTCCTGCCAGCGGGATTCCACTGGCGCAATTGTGTGGAGAGGCATTAGATCGACTGCCGATAGCATCGCTTATTTTGTAGTGCGCGGTGCCTGGACTGATTCTAACCGGAAGCCTGAAGACGTTCCCCTGAGCGAGCAGGTAGGCGGTGGGGCAGCACCCGCCGACAGCCTTATTTCCGTTCGGAATCTGGCCAAAGGTGATTATACGCTTTTGCTCTACAACGCCGGAATGCGCTGTGGCAAGGTGTATGACGCGCAACCTTTCAGCATCACGGAGTACGAACCGCTGACGACGGCACCAGTGGTGGTTACCGATGCCACTTGCGACAGCCTTTCAGACGGCGTGATTCAGATTCGCCTCGAAGGCGGTGGCCCCGGAACGCCTATTGTTACCTGGACGCCCAGCGACCTCGGGACGCTCAGCGATCTCCGGAACATGGATATGGACAACCGCGTCCTGACTTTATCGGGCGTGCCTTCCGGCGTTTATACTTTTTTTATTAAAGGTCCCTGTGGCACCACCATCAGCCCGCCCAATGTGTATGTGGGTACCAAGCGCCCCGCAATTGCTTCCACCGTAACGCTCGAGCCCGTAAATGACGCCGGTAAGGGTGCCATCCAGGTGGCCCTGCAAACCACAGCCAGCGACAAGCGCTACAAATACATCCTGACCAAAAACCACGCGCCTTTCAAAAGCCAGGAAGTCAGTACACCAGCCTTTGCAATTCCCGATCTGGAACAAGGGGTTTACGGGCTGCGCGTGTTTGCCGTCAACGAAGCCTGCGCCATTGTGGATACTTCCTTGAAGATATCCTTCCAGGGAACGCCTGCATTGGCACAAACAGACGCGACCACGCCGCAACCAACCATCGCTGGTGTAGCAGAAGTGAGACCCAGCGGTGGCCCTTTGCCGGCTATGTTGTTTGTGAACGGATTGCGCGACACGACGGCATCGGAAACTTCCGATCCGGAACACCAGTATTACCGCATTCCACTGCGAAACAGCATAACGTATCGGTCTTTCCAAAAAGATGGAATCCGGAGAAACGGATACTACATTGTAGTGGAGAAATTAAGGTGCCAGTTGCATGTGTATGATGCCGACAGTCAGTTGCTGATCACCTATCCCGTAGCACTTGGACGCTCCGACGCAGAGGACAAGCAAATGGAAAACGATAAAGCCACGCCGGAAGGCGAATACCGGATTCTGGACAAACGAACTCACCGGAAATGGCAAAAGTTTTTTGCGTTGGATTATCCCAACAACAACGACAAAACCAAGTTTGAGGAGCTCAAAAGGCAAAAGAAAATTCCCGCAAATGCTAAAATCGGCCACAGCGTAGGCATTCACGGCACCTGGGCCGAGGAAGATATTACCATTGATGCGCGGGCAGCCTGGACGGATGGCTGCGTTTCCACCAAAAACAGCTACATAGACGAGTTGTACTCTTTTATTCCCGTGGGAACGAAGGTGATTATCCGGAAGTAAGGTACGGGCCTTCCTTATTTTGAGTTTCTGAAAAGCTCTGATTGACCTTTTCAGACTATAAAGCTGTCTAAGGTTTCTCTGTGTTCAACCCCTTCTGGGTTATTTAATTAAAGCTGTTCCTTTCCGCAGGGTTCACCGGCGGCTACTCACATGCAAGCCCTTTGCGCTGTCCACTTGAAACAATGATTCCCGAAAACTTCAGACAGCTTTAATATCTCCATGCAGGCTATTGTGCCCGGCAGGCATGGAAAAAAAGCAAACAGATTTCCGGAAATTCAGCCTGGCTGTGTTGCCAGAAGGGAGCGGATGCGTTTTCTAGCCCCGAAGGGGCGTAAGTATTATAGAGAAGTATCAAAAGGGAGAGGAGCCCCGAAGGGGCGATAGGATACGGGCAATCCTTACGCCCTTTCAGGGCTGTGTTTTCTAAAAAAATCGTTTCATTGCTATAATCCTATCGCCCCTTCGGGGCGGCTGCCAATACCGCCTGGTTGAAAGCACCGGATGGCGGATCGCAGGGCAGCAATGGAGCCTGTGTTCTTATAAAGGAAGACGAAAGCAGGTGCGTTTTTTAAAATTTTTTAGAAAAACACCCAACGCTTTCCCAAACAGGCAATGTCTGATTAAATACTGCCTTTATCTCAAAAAATCCTTTTCCTATGAAAAACCCGCTACCTCTTCTTTCCCGGGCCGGAAAATCCCTGCTTCTGGGCGCTGCTTTATGCAGTATTTCCACCGCTGCTTTCGCAACCCACCTGATGGGCGGCGAGATGATTGTAAAGCATATTTCCGGAAACAGCTATGAAGTTCAGCTTACTTATTACCGGGATGCCAACCCCGGCACAGTGATGCTTCAAACACAGTATCCTTATAGCATTATGGCCCCGGATGCCAGTGGCTACCCTTCGGTAGTGTACGATTCTACCGGCGTACTTCGGATAGACTCGACCCTGAGCACCAGCCTGCTGGCCAATTCTCCCTATGCGATTGAGGTAGGCGTTTATAAAGACACCGTGCAGCTTTTGGGTGGAACCTATTGGTTCAGAACATCGGAGTGCTGCCGGAACCAAGCGATTCTGAACATGACCCAGCCGGGTACAGAAAGTATGGGTTTGGTAACGAAATTTACCGTACCGGGTACAGGAGCCAACAACAGCCCACAATTCCTCACCAATCCGGTCCCTTGTTTTAACGTCAACATGCCGGTGGCCTACAACCCTCTGCCCTACGACCCAGATGGCGATTCGCTGGTGTGGTCGCTGAACGTGCCCCTGACGGACGTGGCCTGGAATCCTACAATGCCGGCTACGTTAGGCGCGCCGGTAACGGGCTTTTCTACGCCCCCCGCCGACCCGTCCAATCCATTTTCGCTGAATCCGGTTTCGGGAACCTTTAACTGGACGCCCAGCACCATCGGCAATTTTGTACAGTCGTTTCTGGTAGACGAATACCGGAACGGCGTGAAAATCGGCAGCATGGTGCGCGATTATCAATACATCGTCATCGGGAAAGATTCCAATGCTACGCCCACGATGGCGCGCTCTTCCAATGTGCAGTACAACCTCCCAGGTCAATACTATTATCTGGAATACACACCCGGCCAACCGCTGACGTTTTCGGTTACCGGAAGTGTAGCAACCGTGCTGACTCAACTGGAAATGACGGCGCACTCCGCTCTTTTTCAGGGCACCAACCCGCCGCAATTTGTGGTGTCAAGCAATGGCACCAGTAGCATTACCGGCACCATTGCCTGGACGCCGACAAGCGGATTTAACCAGACCGTTCCGGTGGTATTACGCGCCAAAAACGGCCACCTGTTCACAGATTTCACGGTGGTTCTGAAGCGCTCTGCCACGCCTACCAGCGTTTCTAAAACAGAAACTTCAAAAATCAAGCTGTATCCCAATCCCAACAGCGGCGCTTTCAAACTGGAAATTTCCGGAAATCAACCCCATGTGCAAGTGGATGTAATCAACCCGGCAGGCCAGCAGGTAGCCAAGGTTTATGAAGGCACAACTAAAGACCAGCAGGTACTTTCTTTTAATGAGACGCTTGCAAAAGGCCTGTACTTCGTGCGCATTCAAACCGCCGGCGGCAAGCAGGAAATGGTTTCGTTTGTGGTCCAATAAAGAAGACCTGAACGGGCCCTGAATTTCCGGAAATGTGCACGAGATTTCCGGAAATAGAATCACACTAAAGCACTTTTGAAAAACACCCGGCAGGTCTTTTATCCTGCCGGGTGTTTTTTTGTTCCGGAAATTCCCTTATTATCGTCTGGTTACCAGCCTTTCCAAATCCTTATTGCAGGGTTGTTGGAATGGCTTTTACACTTTTCCGGCAGGTGGGGCCTATACAAGGCCGGCCCTTTTTCTTTCTTCTTAAAAAGATTTTTCAAAAGAATGAAATATTTTCTATGTATATTGATAGCGGTATTGTCCAGTGGCTGTGGGCTGCGTGAACGCGAGGAAGCCATTGAACTCCGCGAAAGGGAAATGGCACAGCGCGAAGCACGGCTGTATCAACGGGAGCAGGCGCTGGCGGCCCGCGAAGCCGAACTAACCCTTAAAAGCCAACGGGCAGACTCTATTGCCCAGGACACGCTGCTGCGTTTTGAGCCGCGCCTGATTGGCCGCTGGAATACGAGGATGACCTGCACCGAAACCACCTGCTCCGGCTCGGCCGTAGGTGATGTCAAATCGGAAGTATGGGAGTTTGCCTATGAAGGCAACCGCCTGCTGGTGCGCGCACTGGTGAAAGACCGGCTCGTGCGTATCTACCGGGGCGAAAACACCGTCAACGGCATTCGCCTGATGGAGGAAGTTACGCCTGCCGATGGCACCCCCACTCATATCCGCGTGAGCCTTACGCTCAAAGATGACAATACCCTCGAAGGCAAGCGAGAAATCGTCCGCGAGGAAGACTGCCGTATTGTATATGAATTACAGTTAAAGAAGCAAGCCGGCACGCCAACCCTTTAGACATTTCCATTATGCTGCTCCTGAACGATCTGAATTTCGATCTGCCGCTACAAAATCCGGTGATTATTTTTTCGCTGGTCTTATTCATCATCCTCTTTGCGCCGATACTTTTCAATAAAATAAAAGTTCCCCACATCATCGGGCTGATTCTGGCCGGAGTGATTGTGGGACCGTATGGCCTGAACCTGCTGATGCGCGACAGCAGTATTGTGCTGTTCGGCACCGTGGGGCTGCTGTATATCATGTTTTTGGCTGGGCTGGAACTGGACCTGACCGAGTTCAAGAAGAACCGCGTTAAAATACTGACGTTTGGTTTTTTCACTTTCGTCCTGCCTTTGACGCTGGGCACCCTTGCCAGTTATTTTTTATTAAAGTTCGGTTTCCTGACATCGGTGTTGATGGGCAGTATGATTTCAACCCACACGCTGATCGCATATCCTATTGCCAGCAAGTATGGCGTGAGCCGCAGCCGTTCGGCCTCTATAGCCGTAGGCGGCACTATGATCACCGATATTCTGGCGCTTTTGCTGCTGGCCATTATCGCCGGCACCGCGCGGGAAAGCGCTTCCAACGCCTTTTGGGTGCAGCTCAGTGTCTCGACCGTGGTATTTGTCGGGATTGTGTTTTTTGTCCTTCCGATACTGATTCGCTGGTTTTTTAAACGGTTTGACGACAGTATCTCTCAATACATTTTCGTGTTGGCAATCGTCTTTCTGTCTGCTTTCTTGGCCGAAGCTGCCGGGCTGGAAGCCATTATCGGGGCTTTCTTTTCCGGTCTGGTACTCAATAACTTTGTTCCCCATACCTCACCACTGATGAACCGGATTGAGTTTGTGGGCAACGCCATATTCATTCCATTCTTTCTTATTAGCGTCGGGATGCTGGTGGATTTAACGGTGTTCACCAAAGGTTTTGGCCCGTTGAAAGTAGCCGGGGTTATTATTGCGGCAGCGGTTTTGGGTAAATTTTCCGCTGCCTGGATTACCCGAAAAATCTTTAAGATGAATGCCCGGGAAGGCACGCTGATGTATGGGCTGAGCGGTGCACATGCCGCTGCCACACTGGCCATCATCCTGGTGGGTTTTAATATCATTATTGGCGAAACCGCTACCGGCGAACCGATCCGGCTTCTGGGAGAAGACGTTTTGAACGGCGCGGTCCTCCTGATTCTGGTGAGCTGTGCAGTCAGCTCTTTTGTAGTAGAGAAAGCAGCTAAAAAAATGGCGGCTGAAGAGGAAGCGGCGGCCGGGGGAGCAGTTCCGGCAGAGGGCGGCATTCTGATTTCGGTGGCCGTTCCCGAAAGCGTTCCGGAACTAATTGACCTCGGGCTGATGATGCGACCCAAGAAAAGCGCCCTGCCGGTGTATGCCCTTCACATCGTGAGCGACGACGGCGCCGACAACGCCGCTGCAGTAGGCAAGAAGATGCTGGACAACGCTGTAAAGCAGGCGGCCGCCACCGAAAACGAAGTCGTTCCCCTCTCGCGCTACGACAACAGCGTGGTGAGCGGCATCACCTACACCGTCCGGGAAAAACACATCACCGACCTGATTATTGGTCTCCACCGCGACGCCGACATGACTGGCGCGCTGGGCAAGACAACGCCGCAGTTGCTCAACCGTATCTTCGAAAACGTTTTTATCTACAAACCTGTCAGGCCGATCAACACCCTCAGCCGTATGGTGGTTGTAGTGACGCCCGGCGCAGAAGAAGAGCCTGGTTTTGAAAGCTGGCACGAGCGGTTGATGACCCTCGCCAAAGAGGCCGGCCTGTCGGTGGCATTTTATGCCAGTCCGCACACCAACGACCGCCTCGGGGCGCTCCAAGCCGAAAAAGCGCATTCGGTTTCGGTTTCTCACAACGCGTTCACGGCGTGGGAAGATTTTTTGTTTTTCACCGGCGTCCTAAGCAAGCAAGACCTTTTCGCCATTGTAACCTCGCGGCGCGGTCAGGCTTCTTACCTACCGGCGAGCGAGAAGCTGCCTTATTATCTGACCACTTATTTTCAGAAAGCCAGTATTCTGCTTGTTTATCCGCAGCAGCCAGAACATGAATTGCCGGAAGAAGAAGGTGTTGACACACAAGCAACCGCCGTGCTGCCGGCTGGCAAAAAACGCTCCGAGCAGTGGCTGCGACTGGCAAAGCAGATCTTCGGGAAGGGCGAGTAAAAGGTCTTTTTCCGGAAACGTGAAATGAGCTTGTTGGAACTATTCCCGCTCACACCCTTTGGGAACCAATTGCTGACAAAAAAAGAGCCGCTGTTTCCGGAAACAGCGGCTCTTTTTAGAAAAGGACACCAAAGATTATTTCTCCAAAACCTTCCATTGCGTCTTATAACTCTTCTGAAATTCCGGAAACGGAATCGGATTTTTCCCGGTATTGTGGCCCTCCGTCAGGTAGGTCAGGATGGTTTCAATCGTGGGCACGTCCAGGTACCCCGGAATGGCCTGCACACTCTGAAAGCCCGGCTCCATAATCACGGTACTGGGGTAGCTCATCTGTCCGCGCAACAGCTCAATAGCCAGCCGGTTGGTTTTGCCGCCTTCCTCGCGCTCCCACACCTTGCCCACAAACCGGATCGGCTGATCAGTCTCGGCATTGAACTTTACGGGGTAGAAATTCTTGTTGATGTAAGCCGCCACCTCCGGATTGGAAAAGGTTTTCCGGTCCATCACCTTGCACCAGCCACACCAGTCGGTATAAACATCCATAAACACGCGGCGCGGCTCCTTGGCCATCGCGACCTGCACTTCATCAAAACTCATCCAGCGAATGCCACTCTTTTCTTCGCCACCGGCAAAGGCAGGAGCGAAAGCAGTTAGAAACAAAAGGAAGAAGGAGAAAATCTTTTTCATAGTCGGAGTGTTCAGACGACGCGTCCCCCAAACGGTTTATCCCAAAGATACATTTTCAAGCCACCCGTGCGGGAATGAAATACTTTTTTCCGGAAAATATTCCCGAATTTCCCCCACATGAAAATTGCCCTTGCCATTACCGGTGCCAGCGGTTCTATCTACGCCCACCTCCTGCTCCAAGCGCTGCGCAGCCTGCAAAATTCCGGAAAAATAGAAGAGGTTTCCGTGGTCTGGAGCGAAACCGCCCGGCAGGTGTGGGCCGCCGAAATGAATGAGCAAATCCCCGACGACGGCCCTCCGTTCCGGAACTTTGACCGCAAAGATTTTAATGCCCCATTCGCCTCCGGCTCCGCAGGCTATGACGCCCTCATCATCTGCCCGTGCAGTACCGGAACCCTGGGCCGCATCGCTGCCGGCGTCAGCGGCGACCTCATTATCCGCGGAGCCGACGTAATGCTCAAAGAACGCAAAAAGCTTATCCTCATCGTCCGCGAAACGCCCTACAACCTTCTCCACCTGCGCGCCATGACAACCGTCACCGAAGCCGGCGGCGTGATTCTTCCGGCCTCGCCTTCCTTCTACTCCCGCCCTCAAAACATGGAGCAATTGGCGCTCACCGTCGTCCACCGCGCCCTGCAACTCTGCGGACTGGACGCCGGCGGCTTCAAATGGGGCAGCAGCACGTAGCGCTTCGCTGTTGGAACTGTTGGAAGCCCTCCGGACGTTGAAGCCTGCGGCTTTCAATTGGAGTGGCAAAGCCGGTCTTTACATTTCAAAAAAACACATTACGCAGACAAGGACCCGCTCCCATCCTGGCGCTCTTAATTCCTCAAACCCTCTTTTGTCTTTTATCTATCGTCTTTTGTCTTAAAAACCCGTACATTTAAGGAGTCTGCCGGAGAAGTTTGGTTTGGAAGTCTGGATCATTTTTAAAAAATCTTTTCAGCGCGTATGCAGTGGCGAAAATACCGGGGTGAACCCATCCGGATCCCCATTCAGGAAGCCGTTTCCGAAACCCTCCGGCGGGAAAAAGAGGCCGGGTATAAACTTAAAGTCTGCATCGGCACCGACTCGATCGTGCGGGGCACCGAAACCGAATTTGCAACTGTCATTGTGTTTTTGCGGCAAGGCCAGGGCGGCTTTATGTACCTGAGCACCGAGCGCAGCAACCAGCCGCTGTCTCTGCGCGAGCGCATGATCACTGAGGTGGCCCGCAGCATCGATATTGCCTACAAACTCTGCGATATTTTCCGGCAAGAAGACGTGGAAATGGAAGTCCACGCCGACATCAACGCCAACCCGCAGTACCGCTCCCACGAAGCTTTTTCCGAAGCCATGGGCTACATCCTCGGCATGGGTTTTACCTTCCGCGCCAAGCCCGACGCCTTCGCCTCCTCCAGCTGCGCCGACCGCGTGATTCACTAAAAGATTGGGGAAATTTCCGGAAAATCCCGCTGCATTCAGCCGTCTCAAAACCGCGCCTCTTTTGTCTTTTATCTGTCGTCTTTTATCTCTTTGGGCGTGTCCCTTCGGGCCGGGCTTTCGGCTGTCACCCTGAGCCTGTCGAAGGGTCGCTCTGCCCGCTTCCACTTCGTTGCCGCGGGGCTCGAACAATGCCTCTATCCCTCACGCAATCGTTACCCGTCAGGTTTTTAAAACCTGACAGGTAACGATTTTCCGGAAAACCGCGAGACCTGATAGGTCAAGGGCAAAGCCCGCAGATGCCTGTCAGGTCAGAAGTACAGCTTCCGGTAAAGGAAAATTTCCGAAAAATCTTTCCACAAACACACCTGACCTGACAGGCATCCTCCGCTCGCGCTGCGGACCTGTCAGGTCCAAAAGATTTCCGGAAAATCTCAACCCTTCTCAACACCATCAACTTTCTAAACCCCTTATCTTGCACATCTCGTGGGGTTCCTGTATCCGCTGTTTCTGCTCGCCGGACTGGCCATCGCCATTCCCATCGCCATTCACCTTTTTGACCTGCGCCGGTTTCGCCGCGTCGTGTTTCCGGCTACACGGTTTCTGAAAGAATCGGTGCTGCGCTCGCGCCGCCAAAGCCGCATTCGCGAACGGCTTTTGCTACTGCTGCGCTGTTTGTTCGTAATCGCCTTAGTACTGGCCTTTTCCCAACCCTTTTGGAACCAGAATAATTCCGGAAATACCCGGACCATTCAGGTAGTTGTCCTGGACAATGGTCCCGCTACCGGCGCACGCAAAGACGGGCGCACGCTGCTGGAAAGCAGTAAAGACCTCGCCAGAACCATCATTCGCAGCGGCGGGGAAAAAACCTATCTCGTGCTGGCCAACGGCCCTTACAGCTATGCGCCCCTCAGCCGCGAAGCGGCCGAAGTCGCCCTGTCCGAAATCGCGCCAGCCGCCGGTAGCAAGCGCAACACCGAATTGCTCGCCGCCATTCAGGGCCTGATGGCCGAGGAAAGCGCTGCCGAAGCCGACGTCTGGTGGCTCTCCGCCTTTCCCAAAGCCCATTTTGACCTTCGCCCCGAAACGTCTCTTACCAAAGGCATTCGCCTCCACGGCGTTTCCCTACCCGCCGGGAACGCGCAAAACACCTGGATTGACACCGCCTTCGTCCTCCCCGCCGCCGACCCTACCGCTGAATCCAAACTTGTTGTAAAAAGCCGCACAACCCTGGAAAATCCGCCTGCCGACGCACCGCTGCGCCTTACCGCCAACGGCCAGTTTCAAAGCGCCGCCACCGCCGGAAGCTGGACGAGTGGTGCACGTGTGGATACGCTTGCATTCGGCGGACAAAGCACGCTGTGGCAGCAACTGGTTCTGACCCTCGCAGATGGCATCGGCCCGTCGTTTGACGATACTTTCCGCATTGCCGTGCGCCCGGAAAAGCCCTTGCCGGTTCTGGTTTTGGAAGACGGTCCGCCCAGTCCGTATCTCCGCACGGCGCTGAGCACTTCGGGCCGGTTCACCGTCACGAGTCAGTCTTTAAACAGTCCGGTGCAAGCGCCGGAAAAATATTCGCTGTTGCTGTTAAGCGGCGTCCGGTCGCTGCCCGCGGCTACGGTGGCTGCCCTGCGCCCGGCCTTGTCGCGCGGCGTTCCGGTAATTGTTTTTCCCCAAAAAACGCCTGATTTTAAGACTCTGGAAACCGGCCTGCGCCAACTGGCCGACATCCGCATTTCCGGTATTGACACGGCGCTCCAAACCGCCGCTTCGCTGCAATCGGAAGCACCGCTGATTACCGAGATTTTTGAAGCCACACCGCCCAATATGGAACTGCCCGCCGCCGGTTGGCACTACCGTGTTACCGCCGGTTACGGCGCCCAGGGCCAATCCATTTTGTCGTTCCGCAACGGCGACCCGCTGCTGGCGGAGTACAACACCGGCAGCGGCAGGCTGTACTTACTCACCACTTCAGTGGATGCCGGTTCGGGCTCGTTTGGCCGGTCGTATTTCTTTGCGCCGATGCTCTACGCCGTAGCGGTCTCGGCAACGGGCGCGGCGGCAGTGGCCTACACGGCGGGCAGCGGACAAAGCATTTTTATTCCCCGCGCCAAAGAAGCAGGCGGCCGCGAGGTGGTGAAGATGAGCGGCGAAGGGCTGGAAGCGGTTCCGCTGCAAAAAAGCGCGGTAGGCGGCGTGGATATCTACCCCGACGGCGCGGTCTCCAAAGCCGGTTTCTACGCCCTTTCCGGCGCGGGTGCCGATACGGTTTTGCTCGCGCTGAATGCCAGCCGGAAAGAAAGCCTGGCCGACAATTGGACGCTTGCGCAGCTGCGCGAAGGCTGGACCGGACGGGGCGCGGAGTGGCTAACACCGGAAGCCTTGCGAACCGGAAAAGCCACGACTGGCACCGCTTCCACAGCGCTCTGGAAAATGGTTCTTATCTTGGCGCTCCTTTTGCTCGCCGCCGAAACCGCTGTGCTTGTTCGTTCGCGCCGCGTGGGGGCCGCGCCGGGCATTTCCCCGCAGTTATGAAAAGTGTAATTCTGCGCCAGGTGCGCGTGTGGCATCCGACCAGTCCCCTGCACGGGAAGGTGTCGGATTTTTTATTGGATGAAAAAGGCGCTTTAAGCGGCCTTCCGGAAGGCGAAACCGTGGGCGATTTTCCGGAAATGTCACTGGAAGACGCTTGGATTTCTGCCGGTTGGACCGACCTTTTCGCCGACTACCGCGAGCCGGGGCAGGAACATAAAGAAACCTTGCTTTCCGGAATGGCGGCTGCCGAACAGGGCGGCTTTGCCCACGTCGGGCTGTTGCCCAACACCCAGCCGCCCGCCGACAACCGCGGTGCCATTGAAAACAGTCAGCGCTACAATTTCCGGAAAACAGTGGACCTTCTGCCTTACGGGGCCATCTCCCAAAAACTGGAGGGCAAGGCGCTCGCCGAGATGCTGGACATGCGCGCCGGCGGTGCAGTGGGCTTTACCGACGGCTGGAAACCGGTCCAAAATCCCGGCTTGCTGCTTAAAGCGCTGGAATATGTAAAGGCGTTTGACGGGTTGATTATTCAATTTCCGGCCGACGAAGCGCTGGCGAAAGGCGGCTTGATGCACGAAGGCTTGATGAGCACCCGCCTCGGTATGGCCGGTATCCCGGAAATCGCCGAAACGCTGGCCGTACACCGCGACATTGAAATTTTGCGCTACACCGGCTCGCGGCTGCACCTGAGCGGCGTTAGCACGGCGGCCTCGGTGGAATTAATCCGGCAGGCGAAGGCGGACGGGTTGGCGCTTACCTGCTCGGTTACGCCCTACCATTTGCTGCTTACCGACGAAGCGCTGGCCGATTACGACTCGGCCTGGAAACTCTCCCCGCCCTTGCGCCCGGAAAAAGACCGGCAAGCCTTGATTGCCGCGCTCGCCGACGGCACCATTGACGCCGTAACCTCGCATCACCGCCCGCAGGACTGGGACGCAAAAATCAAAGAATTTGAGTACGCCGCCGAAGGTCTCGCGATTCAGGAAGTGTTGTTTCCCCTTTTGCAAAAAGCCGTTGGCGATGCTGTGTCAACCGACCGTTTGCTTGCCGCGCTCACCGAAGGGCCGCGTCGCGTGCTGGGATTGCCGGAAAAAAGCTTTGAAAATTCCGGAAAATGGACCGTTTTTTCACCCACCGGCGAGACGGTTCTGGACCGAAAAAATGCGCATTCTAAGGCCTTTAATAATCCTTTTCTGGGCCAGCCGCTGCCTGGAAAAGTCTTTGGTATTTTTGGGGCGTAGAAAGTCTTTCTTTCCCCTTCCATCTCTCCCTAAAAAATCTTCTCATGGAAAACGCAACCGTAACGCCGATGCCGCCGCAGCTGGTACAAACCCATAAAACCTACGGGCTGATTACCGGCCTCATTATCGTGGTGTTGAGCGCGGTGGTGTATGTAGCTAATCTGCAACAGGCCAGCTGGATTCAGTGGGTTTTGTATGCCGTTTTCCTTGGCGGATTAATCCTGAACGCCAACGCTTTTTCCAAAGCAAACGGTGGCACCGTGAGCTTCGGGCAGTTGTTTAGTTCGGGTTTTAAAGCCACGGCCATTATCGTGTTGCTGGTGGTGGTTTGGGTGGTTTTATCGGTCTATATTTTTCCCGACATGAAGGAAAAAGCCCTTGAACTCGCGCGGCAGCAAATGGAAAAAGATGGCAAGCTGGACGAGGAGATGATGGACAAAGCCCTAGCGATTTCGCGCAACAATTTCACCACATTTCTCGTTATGGGAAGCTTGTTTGGCTATCTGGTGATGGGGTGTATTTTCTCCCTGATTGCCGCTGCGGTAACGCCTAAAAACAAGCGCCCGCTGACGCCCGTTGTATAAGTTTTTCCGGAAAATATTTTGTTTGTGAACCTGCCTGCTACCCTCAATCTTTCTATTGTCGTTCCGCTCTTCAACGAAGAAGAATCGTTGCCCGAGCTGATGGCCTGGATTGCGCGGGTGTGCGCCGAAAACGCCTTTTCCTATGAGGTGATTTTTGTGGACGACGGCAGCACCGACGGCAGCTGGGACGTTATCCGGCAGCTTTCAACGCAGTACCCCGATAATGTTCGGGCCTTGCATTTTCAACGCAACTACGGCAAAAGCGCGGCGCTGAACGAAGGTTTTAAAGCCGCCAAAGGCCGGGCGGTGATTACGATGGACGCCGATTTGCAGGATTCGCCCGACGAAATTCCGGAGCTGTACCGCATGATTTCGGAAGACGGCTACGACCTGGTGAGCGGCTGGAAAAAAGTGCGTTACGACAACGCCGTTACCAAAAATCTGCCCTCAAAGCTCTACAACTGGGTGAACCGGAAAGTGAGTGGCATTCCGCTCCACGACATGAACTGCGGCCTGAAAGCCTACCGTTCTAAAGTGGTGAAAAGCGTAGAAGTGTATGGCGAGATGCACCGTTTTATCCCGGTGCTGGCCAAGTCGGCGGGTTTCCGGAAAATCGGAGAGAAGGTCGTGGTGCACCGCGCCCGGAAATACGGGGTGAGCAAGTTTGGCTGGGAGCGGTTTATCAACGGCTTCCTGGATATGCTTTTGGTGCAGTTTATGGGCCGGTTCGGCAAAAAGCCCATGCACTTTTTCGGTTTTTGGGGAACGATTCTCTTCCTGATTGGGCTTTTCCAAATCACATGGCTGATTATCCAGAAATTTTGGGGAAATCTGGATGCCGGATTGGTTAACAAACCCGGTTTCTATATTTCCATGACGGTCATGATTTTGGGCAGTCAGTTTTTCCTCGCCGGTTTTGTGGCCGAACTGGTGAGCCGCTCGGCAGCCGACCGGAACCATTATCTGGTGGATGAGATCATTGGGGGAGATAGGGATTAGGTTTTAGGAGCCAAAGCTTTCTAAAAAAGAACCCTTCTAAAATACGGAAACGCAAAAACGGATTTTCACGAAGAAAAAATCCGTGAAAATCCGTAGCTGTCAGGCTGAGCTTGACGAAGTCCGTTGTATCCGCGTGCTATTGCGCCTTTGCCGCTTCGCTATCCGGGATGAAAAGCATGGAGATGCTGTTGACGCAATGACGGGTGTTTTTCGGGGTGAACCGTTCGCCTTCAAAAACATGGCCGAGGTGGCCACCGCAGTTGGCGCAAACGATTTCGGTGCGCCGACCATCGGCATCTGCCACGCGCTTGACCGCACCGGGTATTTCATCGTCGAAAGACGGCCAGCCGCAGTGCGATTCAAACTTACTGGCGGAATGGTAAAGCGGCGCGCCGCACTGCCGGCACACGTAGGTTCCGGCTTCTTTATTGTTGGTGTACTCGCCGGTGAAAGGCCGCTCGGTGCCTTTGTGGAGGATAACGTATTCTTCTTCGGGGGTGAGTTTGCGGTAGGCCATGATCTCTTAAAACAGCTTTGTCAAAGGTTATAAAAGAGAAAGATTGTGCCAGAAGGCTTTCCTAAAAACCAGTTCCTAAAATTTTAATTTCCGGAAACTTGATACTTCAGACCTGCTGCTTATCTTTACAAAAGACTTTTAAACAGGATATACTCATGAGCCTAGAAATCACCGGCAAGCTGCTGGAAAAGTATGACACACAGGTGGTCAGCGACCGTTTCAAAAAGCGCGAATTCGTGCTGGAACTGGTAGATGAAACCCCGAATGGCAACTTTACCAACTACGCCAAAATGCAGCTTGTACAGAACAAAACAGACCTTCTGGATCAATTTAAAGTTGGCGACACCGTTAAAGCGACCTTCAACATCAAAGGCAACCGCTATGACAAAAACGGCACCACCAGTTACTTCACCAACCTCGACGTATGGCGCCTGGAACCAGGCGGCGCAGCCAGCAACGAAGGCGGCGGAGCTTATGGTCAGGGAGCGGCTTCTTACAATGACAACGCAACCCCGACCGGCGGCTACAACAGCGGCAACTATGGTGGTAACAGCGGCTTCGGCAACGCGGCTTCTCAGGCACCTATAGCACCCGCTTCCGCGTCTGAAGGCGACGACCTGCCGTTTTAATCCCTTTTTCTGGTAGGATTTTATCTCCGGAAAACCCGATGCGATATTTGCATCGGGTTTTTCTTTTTCTCCCCTCTTTTTTATGCGCCGCGCTGCTTTGCTTCTCTTGCTGTTAGGTCCACTTTTCTTTCTGGCATCTTGCCGGAAAGTACCCGACCACGCAAAATACATTCCCAAAAATGCCCTGTCGGTTGTGGGTATCAACGCGGGTTCTATCACTAAAAAGATTGCCTGGCCGGCGCTGCTGGGCAAAGACGTGACCAGTAGTTTCGACTCATTTGTGATGCGCCAGGGCTACAACGTCCGGGCCGAAGACCTGCGCGAGTCGGGAATCGATATGGGTTCTACGATGTACGTGTGCTTTACGGCATCCGGTAGCCCAATGGCCAACAATTATAAACTGGAAACATTTGCCATTCTGCCGGTGGAGAATTCCGGAAAATGGACCGCTTTTCTGCAAAAAGCGTTTCCCCGCATGCAGCCCATAACCACCAATTCCGGAAAAGCGGCCCAACTGGATAGTAATTTGGTGATTTTATGGACGGATCAGGTGGCTTTCCTGACCGCCCCAAACCGTACTGCCGGCAGCTATGTGATGATGCCCGACAGCACCGAGGAATGGCAGGCGGGCATCCCCGACCTACCGGCAACCGTGGCAAGACTGGAAGCGCTGCCGAAGCTTTCCAAAGAAGAAGCGCTGCTGAAAGACGACCGCTTTAGCCTGCTGGCCAAAAGCAACCGCGACTTGATTGCCTGGGTGAATTACGAGCAGATGATGAATGGGATGGGAGGTATGGCTTCTGCTATGTCCTTGATGAGCAGCAAGTTGTATAAAAACATGGCGCTCTCAACGACAGTGGATTTCAAAGAGGGCGAAGCTGAGGCGGAGATGTGGTATTATATGTCGGACGAGCTGAAAGACGTAGGCCGGAAAATGGCCGGTAGCGCGCCCCCCAAAGAGCTGATCGCGCGGCTGCCAAAGGAAGGGCTGGATGGCTTTGGTGCTTTTAGCTTTTCTACCAAAAGTTTTAAGGTTATGCTGGAGAAAATGGGAATGTTGGGGCTTATAAATATGGGACTTGCCGGCCAGGGCCTTTCCATTGATGACCTCGTGGAAGCCATCCCGGGAAACATGGTTTTTGCCGTCAATAACTATAAAAACATGGGCATTTCTCCGCTGGATTCGCAGTATGCGCACTACCCCGCCAGTGTGCCGAAAATGGATTTCACCTTTGCGATGAAGCTTGGTAAAAAAGAAAAAGTCGCCAAGCTGATGCAGTTTCTCCTGGCGCGCAAACTGGTGGAGCAGGTTTCGCCCAATGTGTATATCTCCTATGGCAATCCTGAAGGTGGCTTTTTAGTGATGGATGATAAATATGCCGTAGCGGCCCGCACCCGTCAACAGGCCCAGGACTTTCTTGCCGGAACCGCTCCCCGCGAGTTGCCAACCGACGCTCAGGCTGCTGTTGGTACCGGGCCGCTGGCAATGTTTGTGGATTTTCAGCAAATCTTTAAAGGCATCGATACGGCGCAGATGCAACAGCCGCGCGACCGGCAAATGTGGCTGGAAGCCCATCGGGTTTTTTCATACCTCATTCTGAACGACGGCAGCTTTAGCGGGGATCATTTTATCTATAAAGCCAGGCTCCACTTGCTGAGTCAGCAAGAGAATGCCCTCTTACAGCTGCTGCGCTTCTCCAACCGGCTCACGCAAATCGACCGCGATTATCCTTATGTAACTCTGCAGCAGCCTGCTTACTACCCGGATACAACCTTGCCGGCCCCCAACCCTGTGTTTTGATTTTGCTGTCTTTAAAAGCGACGTTTCGTAATTTGCCCTGCAAAGCGTATTTTGGTACGCGGTATCTTCTTGCTATCTTTATTTCACATGCGCATTCGTAACCTTCTTTCGCTGGCCTCGGTGGCCGTGCTCGTGGCAGCCGTTTCAACCAGCAGCTGCCGGAAAGAAAACGGTATTGACAACAACCAAGTCATCCAAAAACCGTATAGCCTTTTTGTTTCCGACTCGGCCGGTGGCCTGTATATCTCCAACAATGGCGAGCAGTACAAAGAGTTTTTCAAAACCGACGGCGTTACGGATCGTGGCATTGTGATCGCCGGCAAGAATGTGCTTTGGGCAAAAAGCAACCTGTATCTCAGCGAAGACAACAACGCCTTCAACGTTACCTTCAGCCAGCTTCCTTATGCAACAGACGCCCCTTGGGCAACGCTGATGCACTACTCTACCGCCCGGAAACTGGTGTATGTTGCCTGCCGCAACGGTACCGGTATCGCATTGAGCACCAATTACGGTAAAAGCTGGGTGTTTGACACTACGGTCGTTGGCGGCCCTATAACGGTTTCTTCTTTTACAGAGTTGAATAGCGGTATCTTGGCGGCCTACGACAATAAGAATCACCGGGTCTATGCCCAATTTTCGCCTACTTCCAACTGGTTCTCCCTTAGAAGCACCCCGCCATCCACCGGCAACTACCAATTGGCGGCTTATGAGAGCACACTTGTAGCTTATGATTACAGCGGTACCAACGGTGCCTGGTACACTGTGGACACCGGCAAAAACTGGAAGCAATTTTCCGGAATCCCAAGCAACGAACGACTCTTAAGTGCAGTCGCTCCTTTCGGTCAGAATCTGCTGATTGGCACGGATAACGGCAAAGTGTACCGGCTCGATAACGGAACATTCGTGCTTTCCAACAAAGGCATTATGGCTGGCAGCGTAGTGCGTGGGATGACCGCTAAAAACAATATTTACAAGAAAGACGCCAGCGGCAACAGCCGCGAAATCCGCTATGTTTATGCCGCCACCTCTACGGGTTTGTACCGCAGCGAAGACGGTGGGCTGAACTGGGTGGCCACCATTCCCGGAAATTTCCAAAGTATTTACTAGACGCTTTATTCGCTGTTTTCCGGGGCTTCGTCTCCGTGAAGCAGGTCGCTCAGGCCGCGCCGTTCCTTTTTGGTCGGGCGGCCTGTTTTGCTGAGGCGCTTGCCGGTGTAGAAGCTGGGCGCGTGTCGTTGTCCGAAGGCTTTGTCTTCTTCGGTGCTCAGGTCAGCATAGTGCTTGATAGCTTCTTCGTAGCCCATACGGGTCGGCAGCAATCCGGTTACTTCGATCACCCATTTGCGCGCCGGCGTACGAATTTCATAACGGTCGCCAATGGAGACTGGTTTAGAAGCTTTCAGAGAAACGCCCCCCATCTTCACCTTGCCTTCGTCGATGGCAGCCGTGGCAAGCGTACGGGTTTTAAAAATGCGGATGGCCCAGAGGTATTTATCGAGGCGCAGTTTTTCGGAAGCAGGCGGCATGGTGTTAGAGACAAAAGACGATAGACAAAAGATAAAAGAGAAGCCAGCATTCAGCTAAAGCAGATCTGTCCACTTAAGACGGTTCCCTCTTTCTTCTAAGATAAAAAAGACTGCACCAACTAACAAAAAAACCGCCCGTCAGGTTCTTTAGAGCAGGCCTGACGGGCGGTTTTATTTCCGGAAATTTCCGGAAAAAGGTGGTTTCCGGCGTTGTTTTTAAAGCTGCTCTACAACCCGCAGGATGCGCGATGCCGCTTCCTTGCCGCCAATGTGCGAAAGAATGAAAAACAAATCCGGGCCAAACTTGCCGCCTACCAGCATCACGCGCAGGGGCAGCATGGCTTCGCCCTTTTTAATACCTGCTTCTGCCAACACCTGTGCAAAATGCGAACCGGCTTCCTCGGCGTCAAAGTATTCCTGATGCTCCAGCGCGTCGGCATATTTCCGGAAAAAACCGGCAATTTTCTCGTTCCATTTGGGGCGGATGGCTTCCACATCTACGGCCTCGGGCGCTTTAAAAAAGAAGGATCCTTGTTCGTAAAAATCAGTCAGCAGGTGGCAGCGCTCTTTGATTGCCGGCAGGATTTTCAAAAGGTCTTCGGGAGAGGCGCTAATGCCTTTTGCCTCCAGGAAGGGCTGCACCAGCATCACCAATTCGTCATCCGGCAGGCGCTGAATGTGCTGATGATTCACCCAACGGGCTTTTTCATAGTCAAAAACGGCTCCCGATGCCGCAACGCGGTCGAGCGAAAAGCGTTGTTCCAGCTCTTTCAAAGAGAAAATCTCCTCGCCGCTGCCATCGTTCCAACCCAGCAAGGCCAGGTCATTCAGGAAGGCTTCGGGCAAAAAGCCACGCTCGCGAAAACCTTCGGTCGTCTCGCCGGTTTTCGGGTCCGTCCAGCTCATGGCAAAAATCGGGAAGCCGTATTTCGCACCGTGGCGCTTGGAAAGCTTTGCCCCGTCGGGACCGAGAATTAAGGGCAGGTGCGCCCACTGCGGCATCTTTTCTTTCCAGCCCAGGGCTTCCCACAAAAACAAGTGCACCGGCGCAGACGGCAGCCATTCTTCACCGCGAAAGACGTGGGTGATTTCCATTAAATAATCATCTACCACCACGGCCAGGTGATAGGTGGGCATCCCATCGCGCTTCAGCAGCACTTTGTCATCCACCAAAGAAAGTTCAAAAGAAACCGCTCCCCGGACGGCGTCGGTAAAGGAAACGGTTCCGGAATCGGGCATCTTAGCGCGGATTACATAAGGCGTATGAGCGGCCATCAGCGCATCTACCTCGGCTTCGGAAAGCGACAAGGAATTGCGCATCTGCAGCCGCGTATTCCGGTCGTATTGCGGCGAAGGGTTGGCTTCGGTTTTAAGGTTTTCACGCATCGCTTCCAGTTCTTCGGGCGTGTCGAAGGCGTAATAGGCATGTCCGGAAGCAACAAGTTGTTCCGCGTATTGCCGGTAATTGGCCTTGCGCTCGCTTTGGCGGTAAGGGCCAAAATTTCCGGGATTTAAGACGCTTTCATCAGGCGTGAGGCCACACCAGGAAAGGCAATCCAGAATGTATTCTTCGGCACCCGGCACAAAGCGCGTCTGGTCGGTGTCTTCGATACGCAGCACAAAAGTGCCGTTGTGCTGACGGGCGAAAAGATAATTGTAGAGCACCGTGCGCACCCCACCGAGGTGGAGGCCGCCGGTGGGCGAAGGGGCAAAACGAACGCGAACAGGACGGGAATCAGTCATGATTTTCCGGAAATTTGGTCCGGCAGGCGAAGGTAAGAAAAGGGTGGTAGGGATATATAAAAAGACCGTCCCGGAAACCGGAACGGTCTTTCTAAAAAGGAAATGGTAAACCAGCAGTCGGGCTTAGAAACCGAATTTGTAACCCAGTCCGATGGTCAACATACCATTGCGGATAGAGTTGTCAGATTGGTTATGATGCTGAATGTTCATTAAACCAGCATGGTATTGTGCGCGAACCATCAGGCCATTACGGAGTTGGTAACCAACACCACCTTGTACACCAATGTCCCAGCGACGGAGATCGTCTTTGGCTTCATCGCCACCAATTTTATAATCAACTGTTGCACTTTGGCCACCGCCGCTCAACTCAGCTTTGGCGCTCAGCAGCATTGCACCATAACCACCGGCGCTCAGGAAAAAACCGCTTTGATCGTCGCCAAAGTAGTAAACAGCATTCACCGGAAGCTCAAGATAATTGAAGCGGGTATCGTTTTTAACGCCGCCAATTTCTTCGTTACCACCTTTCATGGTAAAGAAAAGGCCTGGCTGGATAGACAGGTTGTTACCGATACCGAAGCCAACGTTAACACCACCACGGAAACCAGCGTTTGTAGCAGTGCTACCGGATTTATCACCTATACCCGATCCAGCCGGGGCAGAAATGTTGTAACGGTAGTTGGCCAGGCTAACGCCCGCTTCGGGGATAACACTGATCTGAGCGTTTGCGCTCAGGGCAAGAGCAGACACAGCTGCTGTAAGGAGAAGGGATTTCATAACCAAATAAAGAGGTTTGTGTGAAAGAATTGAGATGCGTGAGAAGAGAGATTTTACCGGCCGTTACGCCGGAATCAGGAGTTATTAAAAAAGATTGTGCCAGCCTAGGTGTCCAATAGAAACGCTTTCCTAAAAAGGTCTTCTGCAGGGCCTTTGCTAAAAGTTGTGTCTCCACAGGAGGCAACCCAGCGAAGACCCCGAAAAGCATTGGTCAGGAAGATAGCGTCGGCTTGCAGCAGGCGCACTTTAGAGAGCGGCTCTTCTTCTATAATAAATCCGGAGTGGGAAAGAACTTGAAGCAAGTGGCCCCGGGCCACACCCGCTACGATGCCCTCGGAAAGAGGCGGCGTCAGCAGCCGGTTGCTTTCTGTGCAGAAAACGTTAGCCGTAGCGCTTTCCCCTACGTTGCCCCTTGCGTTTAACAAAAAAACATCATCCAGACCACGATTTTTTGCCTCCAAAGAAGCCAGAAAATAAGGCGCATAATTGCCGGTTTTAAAGAAGCAAAACGGACTGAGATTCGACCGGTAATCATTTTCGGAAAAATCAACCTTTAGCCCTAACCCATTGAAAGCCAAAGGCTCGCAAGCTGTACATTCTATCCGGAACAGCATTCCGGGAAAAGGATGCAAAGCTGTTGCTTCAAAATCAGGCGTTACCTGAAGGCGAATCCAGGCATCGCCTACCACCGCATTCTGCTTAACAGTTTTTTCGATTTCCGTTTGCAGCACCTCGGGGGTAAAGGAGGGCGGCAATGCGGCCTGAAAAACCTTCATTCCGGCCTTCAGCCGGTCGTAATGCCCCGCCAGGAGTGGCACTTTTCCACCCCTCCAGCGCATGGTTTCAAACAAACTAACCCCATAGCGCAACCCCACATCGGAGGCCGCTACCGGCAGCGCGTTTTCCGGAAAAAAATGTCCGTTATAATTCACCCAAGCCATAAGCTATTATCTTTAAAGGCCCTAAAATTGCACCCGCAGCCCCTTCCGGATTTACGATTTTCAAAAAAATTTCTTCCCCAAAACCGCTTATGAAGCTTTCTCAACCCGTTGCCGTCACCTGGCTGGCAGATTTTCTTTCGGCAAAATTGGCAGGGACTGACACGGCGACTGCCACCGGCCTCAACGAAATTCACAAGGTGCAGCCCGGCGACATCTCGTTTGTGGATCATCCCAAATATTATAATAAGTGCCTCCACTCGGCGGCTACGGTCATTATCATCAACAAAGAAGTAGCCGATTTTCCGGAAGGCAAAACCCTGTTGGTGTGCGACGATCCGTTTGCCGCCTACGTGAAACTGGTGAAACATTTCCGGCCTTTCACGCCCGCTTCGCAAATGGTTTCCGAAACCGCGCTCATCGGCGAAGGCACCCACCTGCAACCGGGCGTTTTTGTGGGCAATCGCGTGCGCATTGGCGAGAATTGCCTTTTCCACCCCGGCGTGGCGATTTACGACGACTGCGTGATTGGCGACAACGTCATCATCGGGGCCAACACCGTGATTGGCGGCGACGCGTTTTATTTCAAACGCCGGACGGAGCGCGAGGTGCAATACGACAAACTCGAAAGCTGCGGGCGCGTGGTGATTGAAGACTGGGTGGAAATCGGCGCGGGCTGCACCCTCGACCGCGGCGTGAGCGGCGACACCATCATCGGACAGGGCACCAAGATCGACAACTCGGTGCACGTGGGCCACGGCGTGGTGATTGGCAAAAACTGCCTTATTGCCGCGCAGGTGGGCATTGCCGGAAAAACGCACCTCGAAGACGAGGTGATTCTGTGGGGGCAGGTAGGCGTGAATAAAGACCTAACGATTGGCAAGGGCGCGGTGGTGCTGGCCCAAAGCGGCATTCCGTCGTCCATCGAAGGCGGCAAAACCTATTTTGGCTATCCCGCAGGCGAGGCGCGCGAAAAGATGAAAGAGCTGGCCTACATCAAGCGGATTCCGGAAATCTGGGACGCCTACCGGAAAGACAAAAGACAATAGATAAAAGACAAAAGAAGGACCGGAAAGCGCTTTTTATGACAAATGCTTTTCAAAGCAAAGACTGTCTTCTACGCCTACATAAGGTCCGAAATTGGATATCTGTTGGTAGCCGCTTTTCTGATATAGCCTGATGGCTTCCGGTTGTTTTTGGCCAGTTTCCAAAATGCATTTCCGGTAGCCTAATTCTGTACACCAGCCTTCTATTGCTGCCAAAACCGCTCCCGCAATTCCATTTCCACGCTTTTCAGGCAGCACAAACATTCTTTTGATTTCGCTGGCGTTGCTATCGAAAGGCTTAGCTGCGCCACAACCCACTGCAATACCCGATTCATAGGCAATGACCACGCATTCCAACCCTGCGAGGCCATTGAATTGTGCAAAAAAATCGTTTGCATCCCCGTTACGAACAGCCAGATCCGCATTCAGCGCTGCTACTAATTCCCGGAAACTTAAGTCTTCAGAAGTAGTTCTTTGGAGCGTCAGCATGATTCAGAAATTGATTTTTCTTACGCTTCGGCAAACTGCACCAGCTGCGAGAATTCGCCAATCCGGCTTTTGATTTCATCAGCCGTCAATTCCTGCATCCGCTCCGGGCCAAATTTTTCCACACAGAACGACGCCATCGCCGAGCCTACAATAATAGCTGTTTTCATGGCCTCGAAAGAAACATCGTCTTTCTGCGCCAGGTAGCCGATAAAGCCGCCTGCGAAAGTGTCGCCTGCGCCGGTGGGGTCAAAAACGTCTTCCAGCGGCAGGGCCGGAGCGGAGAAGATTTTGCCTTCGCCAAAGAGGAGCGCGCCGTGTTCACCTTTTTTGATAATGAGCGTTTTCGGTCCCATCGCCTGGATTTTCTGCGCTGCTTTTACGAGAGAATATTCGCCGGAAAGCTGCCGCGCCTCACTGTCGTTGACGAGCAGCACGTCCACCATTTTCAACACTTCCTTCAGGTCGTTGAGGGCTACTTCCATCCAGAAATTCATGGTGTCCATCACAATGAGTTTCGGGCGGTTTTGCAGTTGGCTAAGCACTTGTTTTTGAACAGCGGGCACCAGGTTGCCGAGCATCAGGTACTGGCAATCCTGATAATTTTCCGGGATTTGCGGGTTGAAGCGTTCCAGCACATTCAGTTCTGTTACGAGGCTGTCGCGGGTGTTCATATCCATATGATAGCGGCCGCTCCAGAAAAAGCTTTTCTCGTCGGGAACGATTTCCACGCCTTCAAACTGCACGCCGCGCGCTTCCAGTTTGGCCATTTCTTCCTGCGGAAAATCGCCGCCCACAATCGAAATCTGCTTGATGGGCTGGTAGAAGTTAGACGCCGACCACGCCGCATACATCGCCGAGCCGCCAATGATTTTATCCACCTTGCCGAAGGGCGTTTCCAGGGCGTCGAAGGCCATCGTGCCAACTACAATAAGACTCATGGCGCGAAAATAAGGTGTGAGGCGTTAGGGAAGCCTTTTCATATATTGAGGAGACGCCCAGGTTGGGAAGAGGAGACGCCCAGGTTGGGCGTCTCTACAGAAGCGGTGTTTTTTTGTTTGGGGGGAAAAGAGATTTGGATTTTGACGTTTGAACACTGGCCTTTGTGCTTCTATTTTGCAGCTTCATGAGCTTCACGTTTCCCCAATTATGAAACATGAAACATGACATATGAAACATAAAAAATAGTCCCATGCGCGCGATGCTTTTTGCCGCCGGTCTCGGCACCCGTCTGGCTCCTTTTACCAATAATCACCCCAAAGCGCTGGCCCAGGTTGCCGGAAAAACGCTTCTGGAACACGCCATCCGCTACCTGCAACGCTTCGGCATTACCGATGTGGTGGTGAATGTCCACCATTTTGCGGAACAGATTCTGGATGTATTAGAAAAGGAAAACGGCTTTGGCAGTTATGTTCAGATTTCCGACGAGCGCGAAGCCGTGCTGGAAACCGGCGGTGGCCTCCAGAAAGCAGCGCCCCTGTTGGGAACAGAAGACCCAATTGTGGTGATGAACGTGGATATTCTCACCAACCTAAACCTTTCGGAGTTGATAGAAATCCACCACCAGCGCGGCGCCGACGCTACTTTGGCGGTGGTGCAGCGCACCTCTTCGCGTTACCTGCTTTTCAACGAGACGATGGGTCTTTGTGGCTGGCGCAACGAAAAAACCGGCGAAGAAAAGATTCCCGTTCCGGCAGAAGCGTTGCAGCCACGGGCGTTTTCCGGAGTTCAAATCCTGTCGCCGGGATTTATCGAAGCCATTCCCCAGCGGGGCAAATTCTCTCTTATTGATGCTTATCTCGCGCTGGCTGGTGGGAAGAAAATCTTAGGCTACGATCACACCGGTGACGTTTTTCTGGACGTTGGCAAGCCGGAAGCGGTGCAGGCTGCCGAGGATTTATTTTCCGGAAAATAAGGCTCTTGTTTCCGGAAATTTTTACCCACTGGCCACAGCGGCGGTGGCAATACTGATGCAACTTCCGGGAAGACTTTCCAGAATCGCCCCAGCGCAGGCCTCCAGCGTGGCTCCGGTAGTGAGCACGTCGTCTAAAAGCAGAAAATGCCGGGGTGATTTTCCGGAACGTTTGCGCACCTCGAAAGCGTCTTTCACATTGGCCTGCCGCTCGGCAGCGGTTTTGGATGTCTGCGATTCGGTGTGGCGCACACGGCGCAGCAACCGGGTTTCCACCGGAACGCTTGTGGCTTTTTCCATACCGGCAGCGATGCGCTCGCTTTGGTTGTAGCCCCGCTTCCATTCCTTCCGGAAATGGAGTGGTACGGGCACAATACCGTCGATCCCTTCCAGAAAACCGGCAGCGGCAAGCGCTGTGCCCATCGCTTCGCCCAGTTCAAAGGCCAGGTCGGCGCGGCGCTTGTATTTGATTTGGTGCAGGAGATGTTGCATCAATCCACCGTGGGCGAAATAGCAAAACGAAGTAGCTTTTTCCAGCGGAAACCGGCCGGTAATGCGAAGCGCCGTTTCGTTCAGCGCTACGTGGTGATAATTCGTTTGCGAAAGCTGTCGAAAACAAATAAAACACACCAGTTTTTCCTCCGGCAACATGGGCCGCTGACAGCCGCAGCACAACCGCGGGAACAACAGGTGCCGCGCCCCGGAAAACACGTTTTTCGCAAAAACCATAACCGGATTTTTTAGAGATGCAGGTAAGGTAGAATCTTTTTCTTTCAAATAAAAGAAACTGGTTTTTGGGAAGTAAAATTTTCCGGAAAATCAAGACCGCTTTTTGACTTCTGGCTGCATCTTTGCCTGCTTGATTTTGGTTCCGGTTTCTAACTCTTGAGCGTACAGAGCACAGCGTCTAACATTACCTCCATGCTTCCCGAAGACTATATGCGCCGCGCCCTGGCCGAAGCCCAAACCGCCTACGACGAAGGCGAAATCCCAGTGGGCGCGCTGGTAGTGTGGAACGATACAATCATTGCCCGTGGCCGCAACATGACCGAAAAACTGGCCGACCCAACCGCCCACGCCGAGATGATTGCGCTGACAAGTGCTTTCAATACCCTAGGCGGAAAATACCTGGGAGAAGCCACGCTGTACGTCACGCTGGAACCCTGCCTGATGTGCTGCGGGGCGCTGTACTGGAGTAAAATCGGCCACATCGTGTATGGTGCCGACGACCCCAAAAACGGCTATCGGCGCATAGCGCAGGAAAATTGGCCGTTCCACCCCAAAACAACCCTTCAAAGCGGCGTGCTGGCCGAAGAAGCGGCGGCCCTGATGAAATCCTTTTTCAAGCAAAGACGATGATGGAGAAAAGCTGGATTCGGGTGGAGGAATACGCTTCGTGCACTGATTTGCCGGAGGAAAAACCGATGGAAGTAACCGTTGGTGACCGAAAAATCTGCTTGCTCCGCCGGGGCGAAAACGTTTTTGCGTTTTCCGACCGCTGCCCGCATGCCAGCGTGCCGCTTTGCACCGGTCATACCGATGCCAAAGGCCACTTGGTTTGTCCGCGCCACGGCTACCGGTTTGAGCTTTCGCGGGGCTACAACAGCAGCGGCGAGGGCTACAAGCTGAAAACATTTGGGGTAGAAATCCGCGCAGACGGCATCTTTGTGGCGCTCGCTTAAATCCTTTCTTTTTATGGCTGTCTCTCTCCAATCGCCCCCTTACCTGAAACCCGGCAGCACCATCGGCATTACCTGCCCGGCGGGTTTTTTGCCACTGGAAAAAGCCACAGAATGCATAACCGTGCTGGAAAACTGGGGATTTAAAGTAAAGCTGGGAACCACCGTGGGCGCGGAGCATTTTTACTTTTCCGGAACCGACGCCGTTCGCCTCGCCGATTTGCAGGCGATGCTGGACGACCCTGAAGTGGACGCCATTCTCATGGGTCGCGGTGGCTACGGACTGAGCCGGATTGTGGATGCTTTGGACTGGAGCTTTTTCACCCAAAAACCCAAGTGGATTTGGGGTTTTTCCGACATCACAGTGCTACACAGCCACGTGCAGCAAAACCTGAAGATAGCGACCCTCCACGGCCCCATGTGCGCCGCCATTCGCCCCGAAACCGCCGGTGCGCCGCACGTTTTGGACACGCTGGATGCGCTTTTAGGCAAGGATCTTTCCTACACCACCGCGCCGCATTCCATCAACCGCGCCGGAACGGCAGAAGGAATTTTGTGTGGCGGCAATCTGGCCCTCCTGGCCCACCTGACCGGCTCTCCTTCCCAGGTGGATACCGACGGAAAAATTCTTTTTATAGAAGATATTGGCGAGTACCGCTACAACCTCGACCGGATGCTGCTGAACCTGAAACGCTCCGGACAGCTAAGCCACCTGGCAGGCCTCATAGTAGGTGATTTTACCGATACACAGGACACCACGCGGCCTTTTGGGCAGGAAACCGAAGCCATTATCGCCGATAAAGTGGCGGAGTATGGGTATCCGGTCTTGGCAGGATTGCCGGTGGGCCATGGCGACGTTAACTTTCCCCTGCGCCTCGGTCAGCGCTGCCGGATCAGCGTAGCCGAAAGCGGTGGCACTTTTTTTAACCCTGCCTATTAAAATCCCGGGAAAATCGATGCTTCGGACGCTTGCTGTTGTGATTGTTGTGCTGGCCATCGGCGTTCTGGCCTACACGTTTGGCAAGCGCGCCGGACGGGACGAAACGCGGACGGAACTCATCCAGAACTACGCCTTTGTAAAAGACATTGCCGAGCTGGCAAGCCTGGAAGTAGGCGGCAGCACGACGTTTAAAAGCAGCAACATCACCACCGACGACAACGGGATTTTAGGGTCTATCAAAAAAGGCCTTTTTGAAAAAACGGTGTCGCTTTCGGTGCCGTTCACGGCCAAGTACGGGGTGGATTTAAGCGGCGACATTGTGCGGATTGTTCCCCAAAACGACTCGGTGTTGCGCTTGCAGTTGCCTTCCCCCAAACTGCTCAGCTACGAGCTGCACCTAGATCGCATTGACGCGCAGCAACGCAACGGTTTGTTCTACTTTGAAAACGAGCCGATGAAAGAGGCGCTGTATAAAAAGCTGTATGCCAACAGCCGTGCCGAAATGGCGACTAATCAGCAGTACATCCGCCGGGCACAGGACCGGATTTGCGCGATTCTTCAAGGCTATTACCGCGCCGCCAAGGTGCAGGTGGTGTGCGAGTTCGGGAAAAGCGGGGTGAAAGTAAATTGATGTTGGACACCCCGTCAAGGTGGGATTGTTGGTGCTTTGGTTGGATGATGTTGGTGCGGTGTGCCCTATCAACAAAACCACATATCTACACAGAAGAAAGCAAAGGAAGCTTTCCGGAAAATTTCCCCCAAAAGGCCTTACACGGAAAAAGCAGGAGGCTCCAATATCATCTAACGGCGAAGTCACAGCGCTTCGCGCCTAATGGCATTTAAAATGCTCAAACGGTTCCAGGCAGCTTTTGCATTGATATTGCGCCTTGCAGGAAGTGGCCCCAAAACCGGAAATTAACTGGGTATTTTCGGAGTTGCAATGCGGACAGGGAACGACTTCTTCTTCAAAAAGCGCGCGTTTGCGGTTGGAGCTGTACTGCGGGGGCGCAATGCCGTACTCTTTGAGTTTTTGCTTGCCCGATTCGGTCATCCAGTCGGTGGTCCAGGCAGGCGAAAGCTGTTGCTCAATCGTTACTTTTTGGATGCCGTGGGCAGCCAGCAACATCCGGATTTGCATGGCAATAACGTCCATCGCCGGACAGCCGCTGTAGGTAGGGGTAATGGTTATAGTGGTATCGCCGGCGCTGTCGATGGCTACGCCGCGCACAATGCCGAGGTCCAGAATACTCAATACTGGTACTTCCGGGTCGCTGACCTGTTCCAGCCAGTGAAGCACATTTTCGGCTGTATAATGGGATGTTCCGGCCATGTTTTGAAGTTAAGATAGAAATGGCTGTCAAACATCCTGCTTCGGCACCTGGGTTTGAAAAAAATCATTACTTTTCACTTTTTCTTAGGCCGTTTTGGGTGCTTTTCAAAGTCAGAAAGGCCGCTTTTCGGTAGCTTGCGGCTGTTTTTTAGCGGCACGCTTCCTTTTTCTTCGTGTCGGAATGCTCATGTTGTCGCGTCGTTTTCTATTTCCCTTTTTTATTGCTGCGCCGCTGCTGGCCGTTGGTCAAAAGCCGGTGGTGTATAAAGAGCCCCGCATTCTGCTGTTGGTGGATGGCTCCTCATCGATGCTGCAACCGTGGGCAGGCAAAGAAAACCGGTTTGCCGCTGCCGGGCGGCTCATTGAGTCGTTGATGGATTCGATGTACCGCATCAACCCGAACGTGGAATTTGGCCTGCGGCTCTATGGACAGCAATCGCCGGCGCAGGACAACAACTGCTATGATACCAAGCGGGAAGTAGCTTTTTCTAAAAACAACCGCGACCAAATGAGCTTGCGGCTGGCGGCCTTGCGGCCTTATGGGGTTTCGCCGATTGCATACAGTCTGCAACGGGCGGCAGAAGAAGACTTAACAGAAGAACACCATTACAGCTATAGCATTATCCTGCTGACCGATGGCGGCGAAAGCTGCGGCGGCGACTTGTGTGCAGTGTCTAGAATGCTGGAAGAGAAGGCTATTTTTTTCAAGCCTTACATTATTAGCATGGTGGATTATGAGCCGCTGCGCGAACAGTACCGTTGTCTGGGCGAGTATCTGACGGTTGGGCAGCAGGCACAGATGAAGCCGACGATTCAAACCATTCTGGATGCTTACCGTCTGGCCTTGCGCACCGTTTCGGAGACGCCGGAGGAAGTGCCCCGCCCCAAGCCGGTTGTGCCGGTCAAACCACCAGTGGTAACGTATGAGCCACCGGCACCTAAGCCAATACCACCGCCTTCACCTGTGGAAGCGCGTACGACCCTTGCCTTATTGCCGTTTCGATTTCCGGAAATAAAGCGTCCGGTGCGCCTCTCCGCGCCGCCTGTGCCGGCCCGTCGTTCGATTCCTGCACTGATATTGCCGGATAAGTTGGCAGAGGAACCTAAGCCGGTTGTTGTTGCACCTCCTGCGCCAGTCCCACCGCCGCCACTTGTACGGGAAACGCCAGTTTCATTGACACCTTTGGCCTTCCGGTTTCCGGAAATCCGGCTGCCGGTGAAGATTGCAGTGCCTTCTGCACCCACCCAGCGGGTTATCCCGAAGCTCGCGCTCCCGCAACCAATAGAAATTCCACCACCGGCCCGGGTAACGATTGCAACCCTGCCTTTCCGGAACGCTCCAGTTGTTTCAACATCGCCTGCTGTTCCGGCATTGCCCCGGCCACTGGTGGTTCCAACTCTGAAGCGGCCCCAGCCGGAGATAGAGCCGGTAGATATTCAGCCACTTACGTTTATTCTGCGACGGGTTCGCATCCATGAGATGACGCCACCGGTATTTGCTGTCCGGACATTGTCGATACCACGCCTGCCGCTTCCCAAAGCGATTGAAGACCCCAAGCCGACCGTTGTAGCCACTGCCCCGCCACCAACACCCAAACCGGCAGCCCCTAAGCCAACATCGCCGGTTAAAGAAGGGCCTACTCCGGTGGAATTCAACGCCAAAACCGAGCGGTCTTCCCAATCCGGGCTCTTGGTTTTCTTTACCAATGGCAAAGGCAAATACTACACTTCTACCCCGCAGGTAGAAGTGCGGGATTCCAAAACCGGCGCTTTGGTGAAAAAGTTTTTCCGCACTACGGATGCGAAAGGCGACCCGGATTTGCAGGTGGTTCCGCCGGGCACGTATGACGTGGTGGTAACGGGCCGGAGCAACGTGATGGCACGCAACATTCCTATTGGTGTGGATGAGAAGATGAACCTGCAAATGGTGGTCACAACCGGCTCGTTGCGCTTTGCCTATACCGACAATCCACGCCGTCCGGTATCGGAGTTTACGGCTTCGGTGGTGCGGCGCTTTGCGGATGATCACAATATCGTGAAGCAGAAAACCGATGAAGAAAAGGTGTATGAGCCGGGCAACTACTACTTAGAACTCAACACGCTGCCGGTTACGCGCCGGAATTTAGACATTGACTTTGGCGGGGCCACCGAGATTCAGATTGCCGAGCCGGGGTGGGTGCAGTTCACCAATACGGCTCCGATTTCCGGAAAAGTAACCTTATATCAGCCCCTGGGCGATGGGTTTGCGTCTTTCTTGAAGATTGATATTACCGGGGATCCGGAAGCGCAAAAGCTACGGTTGCAGCCCGGGACCTATGAGGCACGTTGGGGAACAGGGCCGGAAGGCAATATTCCCACAGTGATGCGGTTTCAGGTCAAAAGCAATCAGACAACAGAGACGTATCTGAAGTAGCTGGATTTCCGAAAACGTTTCAATTCCTCTCGGTTCAATTAAAGCGCCTCGCATCTACGTAGATGCTACCGGCAAACTTAGGTTTCAATTCCTCTCGGTTCAATTAAAGCGAGTGGGAAGGCGTCTTTGGAAAATTGCCCAGCGCGTTTCAATTCCTCTCGGTTCAATTAAAGCTCGCGGCCCTTTCCTGTCCAGTAGCGGGACGCAAGGTTTCAATTCCTCTCGGTTCAATTAAAGCCGCAAATACTTACAGAACTCCAATGTGCTCAGACTCTGTTTCAATTCCTCTCGGTTCAATTAAAGCCGCCGCAGAACCCAACCGCGCCAACCGCATTGCATGTTTCAATTCCTCTCGGTTCAATTAAAGCGACAGCCTTAGTGCTTTAGACGCACGACTGTCTACAAGTTTCAATTCCTCTCGGTTCAATTAAAGCGCCTTTTCTTCGCTATTGTATTCTGCTAAATAAGTGTTTCAATTCCTCTCGGTTCAATTAAAGCTTTGAGGTGTGTATAAGACATTAAGCGTTTACAAAGTTTCAATTCCTCTCGGTTCAATTAAAGCGGTTATCGAGCACAAAGGCTTCGCGTCGGGCCATTTCGGTTTCAATTCCTCTCGGTTCAATTAAAGCAGCTTGTAGGCATCACCAAAAAGCACGGACAATACCGTTTCAATTCCTCTCGGTTCAATTAAAGCAACTACCGGCCCGGCAATAAAGGCACGATGTTCTGGTTTCAATTCCTCTCGGTTCAATTAAAGCCAGTTCAAATCCGTCCGGAAATACACCGTATCGCCAAGTTTCAATTCCTCTCGGTTCAATTAAAGCCCGCTTTGTCCCGTTAGCGCGCTGGCGGCCCACTGGCGTTTCAATTCCTCTCGGTTCAATTAAAGCAGGTATCTTGAATATGCCAATCCCCAGTGTTACTTCGTTTCAATTCCTCTCGGTTCAATTAAAGCTTTTCTTTTTACCTCCTAAATCCAGAAGGCTTTCTGTGTTTCAATTCCTCTCGGTTCAATTAAAGCAATTTTAACATTCGCGGCCCCTGTGCGGCCCCTGTGGTTTCAATTCCTCTCGGTTCAATTAAAGCCGGGTATTGAAGACCTGATGAACTGCGGCGTTATCGGTTTCAATTCCTCTCGGTTCAATTAAAGCTGGAAGTATAGTAATAATAAACTGCTTTATGTTTATAGTTTCAATTCCTCTCGGTTCAATTAAAGCAAGCTAAACTTTATTACCCTTACATTGCCCTCTACTCGTTTCAATTCCTCTCGGTTCAATTAAAGCTGGTAACAACTTCCCCTTAGCGCAGGAGGCTTTTGGTTTCAATTCCTCTCGGTTCAATTAAAGCGATGGAAGATGCGGCAACCGCAATGGGCTTTAAACGCGTTTCAATTCCTCTCGGTTCAATTAAAGCGTGCCATATCGCTCTTTGTGGGCGTGGTGCTTTCGGGTTTCAATTCCTCTCGGTTCAATTAAAGCCAAAGAGCAACGTAATAGCGTAGTTCCCTGAAAATAGGTTTCAATTCCTCTCGGTTCAATTAAAGCATTTAATGATTCTTTTAAACATAAGAACAGGGGTTTTGTTTCAATTCCTCTCGGTTCAATTAAAGCACGGATAACAAGGATATTAAATTAGGGCTGCAAATTAGTTTCAATTCCTCTCGGTTCAATTAAAGCGCGGGGTTATGGTTACTTTTTCTTTGCTTACCCAGGTTTCAATTCCTCTCGGTTCAATTAAAGCTT
>JAEWBT010000088.1 GCA_023391015.1 Bacteroidota bacterium | reverse complement strand
CTGCAACTCATCTGCGGCTCGGCGCGCGGCATTACCGACCACGTCATCAACGGCGACATCGTCACCTTTACCGGCTCGGCAGCCACGGGATTGATGCTCAAAAGCTCGCCCCGGATTCTAAGCGAAGCGGTTCCCTTTAACCTCGAAGCCGACTCGCTCAACTGCTGCGTCCTCGGCCCCGACGTAACGCCCGATATGCCGGAATGGGATATTTTTATTAAAGAAGTGGTGCGCGAGATGACCACCAAAGCAGGCCAGAAATGTACCGCCATCCGCCGCATTATGGTGCCGGCCGACAAGGTGGAAGACGTGCAAATTGCCCTCGGCAAGCGCCTTAAAGGCACCACCGTGGGCGACCCACGCGTGGAAGGTGTGCGGATGGGGCCATTGGCCGGGCAAAGCCAGCGCGAGGAAGTGAAAGCCCGCGTGGCCGAACTGAGCGAAACCCAGGAAATCGTAATCGGCAGCCTGACCGATTTTGAAGTCATTGGCGCGGATAAAGAAAAAGGCGCGTTTATGGCCCCGCTGGTGTTCCTTAATACGGCTCCGTTCCAAAACACCGGCGTGCATGACATTGAAGCCTTTGGCCCGGTGAGCACGATTCTTCCTTACAACAACCTCGACGAAGCCATTGAGCTGGCTAAAATGGGCCGCGGCTCGCTGGTATGTTCTATTGTCACCGCCGACGACACCGTAGCCCGCGATTTTGTGCTCGAAGCGGCGGTGATGCACGGCCGCATTCTGGTGCTCAACCGCGACTGCGCGAAGGAAAGCACCGGCCACGGCTCTCCACTGCCGATGCTGATTCACGGCGGACCGGGGCGCGCGGGCGGTGGCGAAGAAATGGGTGGCATGCGCGGCGTGCTCCATTACCTGCAACGAACGGCGGTGCAAGGCTCGCCCACGACGCTCACGGCCATTACCAATGTGTATCAGCAGGGCGGGAAGCAAACGGAAACCGAGATTCATCCGTTCCGGAAACACTTCGAAGACCTCCGGATCGGCGATACGCTGATCACGGCAAAGCACACCGTGACCGAGGCCGACATCACCAATTTTGCCAACGTCTCCGGCGACCATTTTTATGCGCACGTAGATGCCACCTCGCTGGAAGGAACCATTTTTGAGCAGCGTGTAGCGCACGGCTACTACATTCTTTCCAAAGCGGCAGGGCTGTTTGTAGAAGCCAAAAAAGGACCGGTTTTGCTCAACTACGGTATCGACGAATGCCGGTTTACGAAGCCCGTTTATCCCGGAACTACTATCGGCGTGAAGCTGACCGTAAAGGAAAAAACCGAGACCGAAAAGCGCGAAGAAACCGACGTTGCCAAAGGTATTGTGCGCTGGCTGGTGGACGTTTATGACGAAACCGGCGAAACCGTTGCCATCGCCACGATTCTGACCATGGTGAAAAAGCGGGCTCAGGATTGATTTAAAGACCAATTGTTGCTGTCATTCCGACGTTAGGAGGAATCTGCCAAGACGTGGCTGTTTGAAGTTTGAGTGACTTAAAACAACTTCTTCTGAAGGGATTCTTCCCTGCGGTCGGAATGACAGCAATTTTTTTGCGGGCGTTTGAAAGCGTGCAGGTTGTGCGTCTTTACAGAAGCCAGCAGATATTTAATGTAGGGCGGATTTATCTGTTCAACATCTCCTTCAGCATCGCCGCATTCTGCAAGGCCGAATGGCCCCAGGTGTTGTTGAAAGCGACCCATTTTTCCGGAATTTCCGACGCTTGAAGTTGCTCGTAAACAACCCTGATTTCTTCCTCCGTATAAAGCGATTTAAAAAGGACGGGTCGCCCGTGAAAACGATAATAATTCCGGAAAAGTCCGGGCTGAACCATCACCTCGTTCGGGATGTCGCCGGGGTAATCCACGCCGCAGAAAACGGTTTTGTGGGTGCTTAAAGCGTCCACTACCTCTGCTGTCCACCAGCTTTTGTGCCGGAATTCCACCACATTCGGAAACGCCGGATCCAGCGTTTTTAAAAGAAGTTCCAACCGATCTTCCGTAAACGAAAACTTGGGCGGGCACTGAAACAAGACTGCACCCAGCTTTTCGCCAATCCCTTCCGCCAAAAGCGCATAAAAAGCGGCTGCATCAGGACCGCTTTCCCGGAATTGCTGGAAATGGGTGATAGCGCGCGGCGCTTTGAGGCTAAACCGGAAGTCTGGGCCGCTCTGTCCCTTCCAGTTTTGCAGCGTCTTCAGTGTCGGTACGCGGTAAAAACTGCTGTTGATTTCCACGCAATTGAAATGCTCGCAATAAAACGAAAACCACGATTTCTGCGGCAACTTTTCGGGGTAGAAAATGCCTTTCCAGTCTTTATTGGAAAAGCCGGAAAGCCCGATGCGCCAAACCTCTTTTTCCCTTTGCATAGCCAGCGTACAGCCCAAATAATGCCAGCAGTAAACGCACCTTTGCAGCTTCTAATCCCTGCTTTTCTGAAACGCTTTCTATTCCTGCTTTTCGCCCTGTCGTTTATCGGCTTTCTGGTTTTTGGCATTAAGCCCCGCAAGGGCTCCCGCATCTCGCCGCAGGCCCGCTACTGGCTGGCCATGGCTGCTTTTATAGCCTTGCTGTGCTTTGTATTGTGGCGGTTGTAAGGCTTTATGAGGACGTTATTTCCGGAAATTGCTATGCCTAAAACCACAGTCATTTCCGGAAATCTGACCTTGTTTTCCGGAAATTGGGATTAATAACCGCATTTTTGCAGTCGCTCTTATGCCTTTTACCGACCGCCATCCCCGCCCGCACGACCTGACGCCCGCTGTTGCCCTGCAAATGCTGCGCGAAGGCAATTTTCGCTTTGTCAACGACCAACGCCTGCAGCACGACTTGCGTGAGCAGGCCGACCAAACCCGCGAACAACAGCTGCCCTTCGCCGCTATTCTTTCCTGCATGGATTCGCGTACGGCTGCCGAACTGATTTTTGACCAGGGATTGGGTGATATTTTTTCGATTCGACTTGCTGGAAACGTGATTATGCCTTCCATTCTTGGCTCGCTGGAATATGCCGTGGCTGCCGCCGGGTCTAAACTCATTCTGGTCATGGGACACACCAACTGTGGTGCCGTCGCCGGAGCCGTTAAAGGCGTAGAACTGGGGCACCTGACCGATGTATTGCTGCGCATCCAGCCGGCCATTGATTATGAAAAAGCCCACGAGCACGAAGCCGAAACCGGTGATTTCAACCGCAATGTTTCCAAGCGCAACGCCATTCTGAATGCCCAGCGCGTCTATGACGAAAGCGAGATCATTCGCGAGCTGGTGGACAAAGGAGAAGTAGCCGTCGTGCCGGCCATGTATGACCTCTACAGCGGCGTGGTGCATTTCTATACTGCCGTCGGCAGCAAGGCTTAATTTACCCCAGTTATGAAAAAAGAAATTCAGCGTATCGGGCTGCTGACGTCCGGCGGCGACGCGCCGGGCATGAACGCTGCCATTCGCGCGGTGGTGCGCACCGCTTTGTTTCATAACCGCGAGATTTCCGGAATCCGTCGCGGCTATCAGGGGCTGATTGAAGGTGACATTTTTCCGATGCAATCGGCCACGGTAGCCAATATTATCAACACGGGCGGCACGATGCTGAAAACCGCCCGCAGCGAGGCTTTTAAAACCGAAGCGGGCCGGGAAAAAGCGTATCAAAACCTGCAAAAGCACGGCATCGACGCCTTGGTACTGATCGGCGGAGACGGCACGTTCCGGGGCGCAACCGAATTTTTCCGGAAATATGACGTTCCCGCCATTGGTCTGCCCGGCACGATTGATAAAGACCTTACCGGCACCGATGCAACCATTGGTTTTGATACGGCTCTGAATACCGCTGTGGAAGCCATCGACCGCCTGCGCGACACTGCTCACGCGCATGATCGTGTTTTTATTGTGGAAGTCATGGGCCGCGATGCCGGCTATCTGGCGCTGCACAGCGGCATTGGTTGCGGTGCAGAAGACATTTTGATTCCGGAACAACACACCGATGTAAGTGCCGTTCTGGGCCGGATTTATTCCGATGAAGCGCGGCAGAAAAGCGTTCACATCATCGTGGTGGCGGAAGGCGATGATGCAGGCGGTGCTGAAAAAATTGCGATAGCGGTGAAAGAGTCTTTTCCGCAACTAGACGTGCGCACCGCGATTCTGGGGCATATTCAGCGGGGTGGACGGCCGTCGGCTGCCGACCGCGTCCTGGCCAGCCACCTTGGGTTTGCCGCTGTAGAAGCCCTCATTTCCGGAAAAGTGCAGGTCATGGTAGGGCTGGTGAACAATGAAATCTGCTTCACGCCTTTTGATGCAGTGGGCAAAACCGGAACGGAAATGGAACCGGATTTATTGCGGATGATTCGGGTGCTGGCGACGTGATAATTTCCGGAAATTCCGGCCTAAAAGAGACGCTTTTAATCAAAAAGAGACGCGATTTATCGCGTCTCTACACAGGTTTGCTTTTGTCCTTGGTCTATTGTCTTTAGTCTCAATTTTTGGTTTCAGGATACCTTTTCTGCCAGCCGCTGCTCCCATTCCCAGGCTGTGCGCATCGAATCGTCGAGCGAGTATTGGGTTTCCCAGCCGAGTTCCTGACGGGCTTTATCATTGTTGGCATAGACTGCTACCACATCGCCATCGCGGCGCGGGCCCACCTCATAGGCCAGTTTCTGACCGCTTACTTTTTCAAAGGCCTGAATCATTTCCAGCGTGGTAACACCGTTGCCGGTACCGAGGTTATACACTTCGCAATTGCTGTTGGCTTTTCCGGAAAAAGTATGTTGTAAGGCTTTGGTGTGGGCATCGGCAATGTCCATCACGTGAATGTAGTCGCGGATGCAGGAACCGTCGCGGGTGTCGTAATCGGAGCCGAAGACTGTCATGGGGCCGCGTTTGCCGATAGCGGTTTGGGTAATCACCGGAACGAGATTTTCCGGCTTTTCCTGGAGTTCGCCAATCAGGCCGGATGGATGTGCCCCAACGGGGTTAAAATAGCGCAGCAGGGTAATGTTCAAGCCAGAGTAAGCGCGGGCCGTATCGCAGCAAATGCCTTCGCCCATTACTTTGGTGTGCGCATATGGGCTTTGCGGAACGGCCAGCGGCGTAGATTCCAAGACCGGCAGGGTTTCCACATTGCCATATACCGAGCAGGAAGACGAAAACACAAAGCTTTTGACCCCAAAATCCACAGCGCACTGCAACACGTTCACCAGCGAGCGAATGTTGTTGTCGAAATACAATAATGGAGCCGCAACGCTTTCCGGAACGCTTTTGAAAGCCGCAAAGTGAATAATTCCGGAAATATCCGGATGGTCTTCAAAAATCCTGCGGGTGGCGTCGGCGTCGCGCAGGTCAATGATATAATTTTGAATCTCGCGCCCCAGCAGTGCTTCAATACCGGCCTTCATTTGGAGCGAGCCGCGCGAAAGATTGTCAACCGAAATTACTTCGAAACCTTTCTCAACAAGGTCAACGATGGTGTGGCCACCGATGTAGCCGCAGCCACCGGTGACGAGGATTTTTTGCATAAAAATGAGGCGTGTGAAAAGAACAGGAAGCTGTAAATGTAATAGACAGACCCAAACTTTCTCAATCTCAACACCTTAGGTTATAAAAAAGACCTCCGTAGCGCGTTTTTTTACAGCTTTACGAAGCTTTTTTCCGGAAATTATTTCACTTCCTGCATTTGCACCAGCCGGAAATACGCGCCTTCCTTCGCCATCAACTCCTCATGCGTACCCTTTTCCACAATCACGCCTTTCTCCAACACTACAATCTGATGGGCGTGACGAACGGTGGACAGCCGGTGGGCAATTACCAGACAGGTCCGACCTGTCATCACGCGGTTGATCGCCTCCTGCACCAGGCGTTCGCTTTGGGTATCCAGCGAGGAAGTGGCTTCGTCGAGAATCAGAATCGGCGGGTTTTTGAGCACGGCCCGCGCAATGGTGACACGCTGCCGCTCGCCGCCGGAAAGCCGGCTGCCCCGGTCGCCGACTTCCGTCTCAAAACCTTGAGGTTGCGCCTGAATAAAATGTAGGGCATGAGCTACTTCCGCGGCATGTTCAATCTGGCTATCGGTAGCGCCTTCGTCGCCCAGCGCAATGTTGGCCCGAATGGTGTCGTTAAATAAAATCGGCTCTTGGTTGACGCTGCCGATGAGGTGGCGCAGGTCGGCGATGCGCAGGTCGCGCAGGTCGTGTCCGTCCAAGGTAATGCTGCCGGCGGAGACATCCCGGAAGCGGGGTAGCAGGTCGGAGAGCGTGCTTTTTCCGGAACCCGAAGCGCCCACAAGGGCTACCGTTTCGCCTTTGCGCAGGGTCAGGTTGATATTCCGCAACACCTCGTTGTCGCCGTAAGAAAAGGAAACATTCCGGAATTCAATCGCATCGTTGAAACCGGAAATGCTCACGGCGTTGGGCTTTTCCGTCAGGGTGTTGGGTGCCGCCAGGATGGCATCCATCCGCCCCAGCGCCGCCGTTCCTTTTTGCACCTGATTGATGGCCGACGAAAGCGTTTTTATAGGGGAAATAATCTGGCTGAAAAAAGCGATGTAGGCCAGGAAAGATTCCGGCGAAAGCGCGCTTTCATTGCGCAATACCAGCCGCCCGCCCACATACAAAATAGCCGCTACCATAATAACACCCAGCGCCTCGCTGAGGGGCGAAGCCAGCTCCTGCCGCCGCGCCGTCTTGATGCGCATCAGGTAGTTGGCTTCATTGAGGGCTTCAAAGCGTGCCTTCTGACTTTTCTCTGCACCAAAAGCTTTCACCACCCGCATCCCGCCAAGCGTTTCATCCAGCACAATGGTAATATCGGCCATCTGCTCGGCCATGGTGCGGGCTGACCGGCGTAGCGACGACCCAATCCGGCCAATGACCAGCCCCGCCACCGGCAAGAAAAACAACAAAAACAGCGACAGTTGCGGCGAAATAGCAATCAGCAATCCGAGATACACCAATATCGTAATCGGCTCGCGGATAAACACTTCCATCACGCTCAGCACCGAGTCTTTCACCTCGTTGATGTCGTTGGTCATGCGGCTCACCAGGTCGCCTTTCCGCTCTTCCGTAAAATAGCTGATGGGCATGGAAAGCACCTTGGCAAACATCTCGCTGCGCAGCTTCCGGATAATGCCGTTGCGCACCGGCATCAAAATGACCAGGCCCAGATAGTAAAAAACATTCTTGAGCACAATGGCAATCACGATGGTAACGCAAATGGCCAGCAGGGTGCGCACCGGATCGCCGCCTTCCAGCAGCGCTGCTTTAAAATTATAGACCAATCGGTCAAAAGAGCCAGCATTGGCGGCCAGCGTCCCAATCTTTTCGCCCCGGAAAAGTACATTGAGGACAGGGGCCAGCATCCCGATAGAGGCCGCGCCAAAAGCCGCCGTCAATATGGCACACAACAGGTATCCGAAAACCGAGCCGGTGTAGTGCCGGAGATGCTTCCAGATGCGTCCGAGATTTTTCAAAAGATTTTAGGCGTTTTCAATCGTGTAGGTTACGGTTCCGTCTTTGGCGTCTTTGAGCTGCACACCTGCTTCCAAAAGCCGGTCCCGGATGGCGTCGGAGGTGGCAAAATCCTTGCGCACTTTCGCTTCCTTGCGGATGTCAATGAGGATGCTCAACACTTTGGCAAGTGCTTCGTTGTCGTCGCCCGCCACAATGGGTTGCAGGCCCAGAACGTCTTCCAGAAACGTGTGGAAGGTTTCCTTTAAAAGCGAAAGGGTATTTCCGGAAACGGTGCCTTCCGGAAGCTGTCCGCCCTTCAGCCCGTTAACCACCGGTGCCAGTTCAAAGAGGTTGGCAATCACTTTAGCGGTGTTGAAATCATCGTTCATGAAATCACTCATCTCTACGCAGCGCTGCGTAATCTCCGCATCCATAGTGCCGGTTTCGGCATTGGATTGAAGGCTTTTCAGGGATTCATACGCTTCCCACAACCGTTTAAAGGCCCGTTCGCTGCCCTGCAACGCTTCATTGGAGAAATCCAGCGTGCTGCGGTAGTGGGTTTGCAGGATATAGAAACGCACCACCATGGGGTGATAGGGCTGCTCCAACAGGGGATGATTTCCGGAAAAAAGCTCTGTCAATTTGATGATATTGCCATAGCTGCGACCCATCTTCTTGCCGTTGATGGTAATCATGTTGTTGTGCATCCAGTATTTCACCGGTGCGTGGCCGTGGGCAATGGTGCTTTGCGCAATCTCCGATTCGTGGTGTGGAAAGAGCAGGTCCATACCGCCGCCGTGAATGTCGAAGCGGTCGCCAAGGTATTTGGCGCTCATCGCCGAGCACTCAATGTGCCAGCCCGGAAATCCTTCGCCCCAAGGGGAGGGCCAGCGTTGAATGTGCTGCGGCGGTGCGGCTTTCCAGAGGGCAAAATCCACTTTTTCGCGCTTCTCGTCCTGCCCTTCCAGCTCGCGGGTGGTTTCCAGTAAATCATCCAGAATTCTTCCGGAAAGCGTACCGTAGGGATGGTGCGCTGCGTATTTTTTGACATCGAAGTACACACTTCCATTCACCTCATACGCGTAACCTTCCGCAATGATTTTTTCAATCATGGCAATCTGCTCGGTGATGTGGCCGGTAGCCGTCGGCTCGATGCTGGGCTCCATATTGTTGAAAGCCGCCATCAGGCGGTGGAAGATGCTGGTGTATTTATGCACCAGCTCCATTGGTTCCAGTTTTTCGAGCTTGGCTTTCTCGCCGATGCGGTCGTTGTCGGTGCGGTCATTTTCCTCAAAGTGGCCGGCGTCGGTAATATTGCGCACGTAACGCACTTTATAACCCAGATGGCGCAGCCAGCGGCCTACCACGTCGAAGGTGATGTAAGGGCGGGCATGGCCCAGGTGGCTTTCGCCGTTCACCGTTGGGCCGCACACATACAATCCCACATATCCGGGCGTAATCGGTTCAAACGTTTCTTTCTGGCGGGTGTAGGAGTTGTAGAGTTGCATGGGTCTAGGGTTGGAGCCTTCGGCGTGGGAGTATAAAACCGATATTTCCGGAAAATCCGGCAGCTGTGTTTAGAATGGCGGACGATGCTTTTATAAATTTCCGGTCTGCAGAAAGGAAAATTTAGGATTTTTGCTTTCTTCCTTCCGAAAGTTGGCAAAGGTCGGTTTTTGTAAGAAGAAGTTTTACCGGTAATTTTTCTTGATGAAGCTTGAGGATTTCGCTTTCGCCTCCCTGAGTTAGCACCTTGTGCGGATAACAAACAGGGGTTGAGCATCTCCCCTTTAAGATTTACATGACCCAACGCCCGAAGGGCTCCAACACAACGTTCCAACGCCGCAGGCTCCAACATCCGCCGAAGGCGGATTCCAACGCGAAGCCACTACCGGCTCACCGGTTTCAGCTCAAACGTAGCCAGCACCGGGTTGTGGTCGGAAAGGGTAGTGCGGAAGGTTTTGAAATCCACACACTGAAACACCTCTTTATCGTAGAAAATATTATCTATCCGCAACGTGGGCGAAAGGCGGTTGTAAGTGCGGCCAAAGGGCTTTCCGTAATCGGCAAAGGCATCGCCACGCGCGCCACGCACGGTGTTGTAGGCATACGACCCCGGCACATCGTTGAGGTCGCCGCAGACGATAAGCGGGTAAGGGCTTTCAGCCAGAATACCAGCCACACTGTCGGCCTGACGGGCGCGTTTTTCAAAATGCGTAAGGGTGCGCTGCATAAACCGCTTGGTGGTCCGGACGCTTTGCTTCGCGGCGGGCAACGTGCTGCCCGCGGCGTCTATGGCGTCTTTCTCTTTATCGCCCAGCCCAACCGACTCCATGTGAAACGTAACAATCCGGA
>JAEWBT010000016.1 GCA_023391015.1 Bacteroidota bacterium | reverse complement strand
CTCGTGGTGGTAGACAGTGCGCAGATTATGGCCGCAGGCATTGTCCCAACCAACGATTCGCTGCAAAACCTGGTGGCGAAAACCCTGCCGGCGCTGGCCCTAGTAAAGGTTGATTCGGCTACCGGCCGCACCGTTTCCGGAAATGTATCGCTGCCCAAGCTTACGCCTGCTGCACCCGAGGTGATTCCTTCGCCCTACGTGTTCACCAACCCTTTTACCGGGCATATCAATATTGAGCTACCAAGCATTTTTGAACATCAATATGCCGTCCGCTTCTTTGATGGAACGGATAAAATGGTGCTGGATTTGCCACGCGTTCCGGAATCTCCCATAGTGCTGGACAAGCGCAATTTTCAAAAGAAAGGCATTTTCCGGTTTGAAATCCTGCGCGATAAAAAACCGTGGGAAAAAGGGTACGTTTCGGTTTATTAAGTAAAGACGCCCAATCTGGGCGTCTTTCCGCTTTATGCAGTGCTGTTTTCCGGAATTTCCGGGTTGTTTTCTGCGGCCAATTGTTCGTCGCGGGTTTCGTTCCAGAAAACCAAGGCCTCGTTGCGGGTATTTTCCCCAATCTGCAACGTCAAATACCGTTGCTGCGCCAGTTCCAGCAAGGCCAGAAAGGTAAAAATCGCGTGGATCCGGCTTTCGCAACCCGAAAAAAGGACTTCAAAAGACGTTTCTTTTTCGGTTTCCAAATGCGTTAAAAGCCAGGTGCGCTGCCCTTCCTGACTGTAATTATATTTTACCACCACGTGCTGCGGTTTGGCCATTCGTTCTTCAAACCGCTTCAGCACGCGCTCCAGCGTTTGTACCAGCCGGTACATCGTAACGGTTTGGATCTCAGTGCCTTCGCTGTGGGTTTCGCCTACCTGAGCCAGCTCGGTGCGGGCAGCAGCACGGTGGAACAGCACGGCGCGGGCGGCTTCCAATTGCGCCATTCCAGCACCGGCTTCCTTGTAGCGTTTGTATTCGAGGAGCTTGTCAATCAGCTCTTGCCGGGGGTCAATTTCAACGCCTTGGGCGTCCAGTTCGCGGCGGGGCAGCAACGTGCGCGCCTTGATGCGCATCAGCGTGGAAACAAACAGGATAAACTCCGAAGCCAAATCGATATTGAGCGCTTCCAACTGACGGATATAGGCTAAAAACTCCGTCGTGATTTGGGAAATAGGAATGTTATAGATGTCCAGCTCGTCGCGCTCGATGAAAAACAGCAACAAGTCAAACGGGCCTTCAAACTGCGGCAGCTTTATCTGGTAAGACATGAAACGGAGTCCGAAGGTAGCGCGGGCAGGGTTTTCAGGCTTTTTACCAGATCTCGCGAATGGCGAAACAAAAGGTTGGCTTTAAGAAGAAAAATTTCCCGGAAGCCTGGATTCATCTGTTTTGTCACCCTGCCAGAGGCAGGGTCTCGCAAGCCCACGTCGGTATTGTTCTGAGATTCCGCCTTCCGGCGGAATGACAAAACCTACTGTCCGCCATCCTCTTTAGTCTTTAGTCTTTGGTCTATCGTCTTTTGTCTTTTCCTCACTCCTAACTGCGTGTTTTCTACTTTCGTATTTCTTCTTTATGCAAATTGCCTTTGAAACCGCGCTGGCCCTGCGGGCCATTCGCAGCAACGGCCTGCGCTCGGTGCTGACGGTGCTCATCATTGCCGTGGGTATCATGGCGCTCGTGGGCATCCTGACGGCTTTTAAAATCCTCAAATCCAACGTTACGGAAAGCTTTAGCAGCCTCGGCGCGAATTCCTTTCAGATCACTCCGTCAACCGTGAAAAAGAAAAAAAGCGTTTCCGGCGGGCGGGCCCGGCAACGTGTTTCGGAAGCGCGGCCTATCAGCTATGAAGAAGCCCGGACCTTCCAGAACCGGTTTTCCGGTCTGGGGCAGGTGGGGATTTCATTTACCGGCAGCGCTTCGGCAGTGGCGCAGTATGGCGGTGTAAAAACCAATCCCAACATCACCAAAACGGGCGTGGAAGATGCGTATTTTGCCATTACCGACACCAAACTTTTGGCGGGCCGGACGTTCTCGGCAGCCGAGCTTTCTGGTGGGCATTACGTGTGTATTCTGGGTTTTGGCGTGGCCCGGAAACTTGCTCCCCAAAAGCCCCTGGCCCTGATTGATCAATCGGTTCTCATCAACAACATCAGCTACCGCGTGGTGGGCATTGCGGCGGAGCAGGGCGGCAGTATGCGGATGAATTCGGATAACCTGGCCCTGGTGCCGCTGGAAAACGCCCGGATGCTGCATGGCACTTCTCAAACCAATTATGTGATCAGCGTGGCGGCCAAAGACCCCAAGATGCGGGATTACCTTTCGGAAGAAGCCGAAGGGCAGATGCGCGTGATCCGGAAACTGCAGCTGGATGAAGAATCCAATTTTGCCGTGCGCAGCAACGAATCCATGATGCAAACCATGTTGCAGGTGCTGGGCTATCTGCTGGCGGCGGCGGTGGTAGTAGCGTCTATTACACTGCTGGGGTCGGTGATTGGACTGATGAACATCATGCTCGTTTCGGTGGCAGAGCGCACGCGGGAAATCGGCGTGAGCAAGGCGCTGGGCGCAAAAGCGGCTACCATCCGGCGGCAGTTTTTGCTGGAATCAGTGTTGATTGGCGTGATGGGCGGTGTGCTGGGCGCGATTTTAGGGTTGGGCGTGGGCAATCTGCTGGGCCTCAGCTTTGGTTCCGGCTTTGTGGTACCCTGGCTGTGGATGGGCCTCGGCATCCTGCTTTGCATTCTGGCCGGTATTATTTCCGGAATTTACCCGGCTATCAAGGCCTCTAAACTAAACCCGATTACGGCCCTGCGCTATGAGTAAAGGACCGGTAGAAAGACGATAGTAGAAAGACAAAAGACACAAAAGATTTCCGGAAAATACAGGAACGCGCCAGGAGGCGCGTTCTATAGAAAAACAAAAAAGCACTGTGGCATGAGTAAAGGACTGGTATATAAATCAACAGGCAGCTGGTATGACCTGAAAGACGAGGCCGGAATTTTCCGGAAAGGCCGCATCAAAGGGCGACTGAAAATCGACACAGAAATCTCTTCGACCAACCCCGTGGCAGTGGGCGATGTGGTGGATTTTCACCCCGAAGAAAAAGAAGGCGAAACCTACGCCATGATCGACGGTATTGATCCGCGGCGGAATTATATCGTGCGCGTCTCGCCGCATAACAAGCATCAGAAACACATTGTAGCGGCCAACCTGGACCTTGCCGTCTTGGTGGCTACGCTGGCTGCGCCGCGCACCTCGCCGGGCTTTATCGACCGCTTTTTGTTGACAGCGGAGATGTACCACATTCCGGCGGTCGTGGTGTTTAACAAAGCCGACGAGATAGGCAACCGCGAAAGTGCCGAAGGGTTTGCAGACCTGTACCGGCAGGCGGGCTATCCGGTATTTTTCACCAATGCATTTGACCCCGAGAGTCTGCTGGGCCTAAAAGAAGTTCTGGCCGGCAAAACGGCGCTTCTCAGCGGTCACAGCGGCGTGGGCAAAAGCACCCTGATCAACGCCTTGCTGCCGGATCTGAAACTGCGCACCAAGGCGGTTTCGGATTACAGCGGGAAAGGACAACACACCACCACCTTTGCCGAAATGTTTGACACGCCGTGGGAAGGCCGCATCATCGACACGCCGGGGGTCAAAGAATTTGGGTTGATTGATGTAGATAAATGGGAACTGGCGCATTATTTTCCGGAACTGCGCGCCGCCATGCACGATTGTCGCTACAATAATTGCCTTCATATTGCCGAGCCGGGCTGCGCCGTGCTGGAAAAAGTAGGCGAAGGCGAGATTTCCGAAGACCGGTATATTTCGTACCGAACCATTTTAGATGACTTGGGAAATCACCAGCGGCGGTGATTGCTCAATTTCTCAATGATTTTTATCTGCGTGAAGAAAGAACACGATTCCCACAGATTTTTTCCGGAAAGTTTCCGAAAACCAACCCCTTTAAACCCTTCTAAACACCCTCACTCCTCAACCCTTTTATGATTCTCTACAACGTTACCGTCCAGACCGATCCGGAAATTGAACAAGACTGGATTCGCTGGATGCAGCAAGAGCACATTCCGGAAATTCTGGCCACCGGATTGTTTACCGAAGCGCGGCTTTGCCGCCTTACAGGGCAGGAAGCGGACAGTGCCCCAACTTACGCGGCACAATATTTTTTACCCTCGCAGGGAGCCTACGACCGCTACCTGGCCGAGTATGCCCCCCTTATGCGTCAGAAAGGCCTGGACCGCTTCGGCAGCCGGTTTGTAGCCTTCCGCACGGTGCTTGAAGTGCTTTCCACCCACTGATTTCTATTTAAAAAGCGCCATTTCTTTTAAAAACGTCCATTTTACGCGCTTTTTCAGCGTTTTTTTTATCAAAAAAGATTTGGCAGCTTCTTAGAAACCCTATATTTGTCCTCATTCCAACGCTTTCTTCCTAACCCCCCAAATCAACACACGTTCTTTATGAACAAAGCAGAACTGATCGACCACATCGCCAAAGAAGCCAACATCTCTAAAGACCAGGCTGCCGACGCTATGAAAGCGTTTACTTCCGGCGTTACCTCTGCCCTGCAAAACGGCGACAGCGTAACCCTGATTGGCTTTGGTACTTTCTCCGTTTCGGAGCGTGGCGCCCGCACTGGCCGCAACCCCCGCACCGGCGAAACCCTGAACATCGCTGCCCGCAAAGTGGCCCGCTTCAAACCCGGCAAATCCTTTTCTTCCGGTATCTCCGGCGAAACAGAAGAAGCACCGAAAAAAGGCGCAGCCAAGAAAGCCGCTCCTGCTAAAGCTGCCGACAAAAAAGCACCGGCTAAAAAGAAATAATTTCTTCCGGGAACCAATTCCAAAAAAAGCAGCGACAGGTTGTCGCTGCTTTTTTACTTTTGCAACCTCTTTTTTATTTTTAAAAACTTTCCTTCTTATGGGTCGTGGCGACAAGCGCACCAAGCGCGGTAAAATCACAATGGGTTCTTTCGGTAAAGTGCGCCCCGCGCGCACGGCTAAAGCCAAAGCAGCAACTGCTGATAAGAAAGCCTCTTAAGCGCAGACAGAAAGCCCCTTAAAAGCTTTTCTCCAAAGAGATAACACCCGTCAGGCTGTTGTCTCTTTTTTTATGACCACAAAAAAAATTAAAAAAATTTACGCTTAACCCTAATTTCGCGTCCAATTTTAAAACATCTCTCTATGCTCTCTGCCCTCCAGAACAAGGAAGCGAAACTGGCCGTTATCGGTCTCGGTTACGTAGGTCTGCCCATCGCGCTGGCTTTTGCCCGCAAAATGAAAGTTATTGGTTTTGACATCAACGAACAGCGCGTGGCCCTCATGCGCCAGGGCATCGACCCCAGCAGCGAACTGGAAAAAGAAGCGTTTGAAAATTGCGACATCGAGTTTACGACTTCGCTGGACAAATTGCGCGAAGCAACCTTCTTTATCGTAGCAGTGCCCACACCAGTGGATGCCAGCAACGTGCCTGACCTGACGCCGGTGCTGAAAGCATCAGAGACCATCGGGAAAGTGATTAAAAAAGGCGACTGCGTGGTTTTTGAAAGCACCGTTTATCCGGGTTGCACCGAAGAAGATTGCCTTCCGGTCATCGAGCGCATCAGCGGCCTGAAAGCCGGCGAAGACTTTAGCTATGGTTATTCACCGGAGCGTATCAATCCGGGTGATAAGGTGCATACGCTGGAGAATGTGGTGAAAGTGGTGAGCGGCAACAACGACGAAGTGCTGGACCTGGTCGCAAACGTGTATGAAATGGTGATTGATGCCGGAGTGCACCGCGCTTCCAGCGTAAAGGTGGCCGAAGCAGCGAAGATTATCGAAAATACGCAGCGCGACCTGAACATCGCCCTGATGAACGAACTCTCTATCATCTTCGACCGGATGAACATCAACACCTATGAAGTGTTGGAGGCAGCAGGCACGAAGTGGAATTTCCTGAAGTTTTTTCCGGGACTGGTGGGCGGCCACTGCATTGGCGTGGACCCGTATTATCTCACCTATAAATCTTCTAAAATGGGCTACAGCAGCCGCGTGATCCTGGCTGGCCGCGTGATTAATGATGGAATGGCGGCGTGGGTGGCCCAAAAAACGGTGCAGGCCATCATCAAAAACGGCGGCAACCCCGCCCAGGCCAAAGTGCTGGTGATGGGTGCTACGTTTAAAGAAAACGTAACCGATATCCGCAACTCCAAAGTGGCTGATGTGGTGCGCGAATTAAAGAACTACAGCGTGCAGGTGGATGTGGTGGATCCTTATGCCGATAGCGAAGAACTCCAACACGAATACGGCTTTGGCCTTACAGAAACCCCCGCCAACGATTACGACGCGGTCATCGTGGCGGTGAACCACAACGAATACGCGGCCCTCGACGATGCATATTTTTCCGGAATCACCAAGCCCGGTGCCCCCATCGCCGACCTCAAAGGCATCTACCGCAATAAAATCCAAAGCCGCGAATACTGGAGCCTGTAGCATGGGGCATGATTCATAGGTCATGGGTCATGATTCATGGTTTTAGAATTCCATGCTTCCTGTTTCAGGTTGTATGACTTATAGCCCATAACCCATGACTCATGAGCCATGAAACATCCCTTCGGGCCATTATCCGCTATCCACTATCCGCTATTTACTGAGAAATGCATCTTTTTCACCAGGGCAATCTTGCTGACAAATCCTTTCTCGTAACCGGCGGCGCAGGCTTTATCGGGTCGCACATCGTAGCCTATCTGCTCCACCACGGGGCCGCAAAAGTGCGCGTGCTCGATAATCTTTCTACCGGCCTGCAAAGCAATGTAGATCTGTTTAAAGATCATCCGGCCTACGAATTCATGCTGGGAGACATCCGCAGCGCCGAGGATTGTGAAAAAGCATTACAGGGCATCCACCACGTCAGTCATCAGGCCGCGCTCGGCTCCGTGCCCCGCTCGGTGAAAGATCCCGTTACCAGCAACGATGTGAACGTCAGTGGCACGCTGATGGTGCTTGAAAAAGCCCGGCAGGCCGGGGTCAAATCCCTGGTCTATGCCTCTTCCTCCAGTGTGTATGGCGATGAGCCCAATCTCCCCAAGCGCGAAGAAAAAGTAGGCAATCCCCTTTCGCCCTATGCCGTAACCAAGAAGACAAACGAACTCTACGCCGATGTGTTCCACAAACTGCATGGCATGAACGTCCTCGGTTTCCGGTATTTCAATGTTTTTGGTCCCCGGCAAGATCCCAACGGGCCTTATGCAGCCGTCATCCCGCTTTTTGTGGCCGGCATTTTGGCCAAGACCCCGGTCTATATCAATGGCGACGGCAACCAAAATCGCGACTTCACCTACGTGGATAATGCCGTGCAGGCCAACATTCGCGGGATGCTCACAGAAAACGCCGAGGCCTACGGAAAAGTCTACAACGTGGCAGTGGGCGAGAACTACACCGTGAATTTTCTCTTCGAGGCCATCCGGGATTTATTGGGCGAAGATCACGCCCCTACCTACCGCGAGCCGCGAGCCGGCGACATCCGCGCATCGCTGGCCGATATTTCGTTGGCCCAAAACCTTTTGAACTATCAACCCACCGACCGCTTTCTGGATGGACTGAAAAAAACGGTCGATTTCTTCAAAGCGAAATTCTAAGACCCGCTGCATGTATTTCCAAAAAGAAACGCCCTATCCGGGCGTTTCTTTTTTTGGGGCAGGTGGGTTTGGGAGGGCGGCGCGCCGCCCGGTTTATTCGCGGTCCAGGCTGGGATGTTTGGTGGCATCCAGCAGCTCGAAGTTGAAAAAGCTGTTGCATTTCTCCGTCTCTCCCGTAAAGGCATCGCCCACCTTAAACATCAGCTTCATCAGCAACACCTCCAGGGCCCGGCGGGCTGCACTGCGCTCGGTGCGGTCGGTGTCCATCGTGCCTTCCTGTTGTTGCTGGTCGTCGCGCTTGTGTTCCCAGTCCTGCGCAAATATTTTGAGGCGATCCACCAGTTCATCCCCCAAAGCAACCTGATGCTTAGTGGCCATATCGCCAACGCGCTTGGTGAGCGTGGCCATATTGGCTTTTGTGACGCGGTTATACTCCGTTTTGCCGCCGGGATACAGCTCCAGGTAGGCCACGGATTTGGGGCCTTTCAGGCGGTAGGAGATTTCCGGTTCCAGTTCGCGCATCGTGTTTCGGAAATCCTCCACCACAGCATCGGTCAAAATCGTGTGGCCCTTTTGCGTTCCTTCTCCGCCGCTCACCGCTACCAGTTCATCGCGCAGCACCCCGGCTGCTGTCGTCAGGCTTTCGATGATGGAGGAAAACAAATGGCCAGAATCATTGGCCGTCGTGCGGGAGATGGCATCCTCCGCAAAATTGGCCAGCCGGGCGGGAGTGATGCGCGCCGAATCAAAGAAGTTGGTATAAAACCGTTCAAAAAAGGTCATAACGTTTTAAAGGTCTTTAGATTAAAAAAGATTGTTTGCAGATGCTAAATAAAAAAGTAAAATCATCATTTCAAAGCGAAAGAACATTTTTTTTAGAAGTAAATTTCCTTATAATTAGGCCCTGCAATTTTTGCAATGGCATCCTACACGTGTATTATAGACTTGCAAATTTTGCAGCGGCATCCTACACGTGTATTATAGGCCTGCAAATTTTGCAGCGGCATCCTACACATGTATTATAGGCCTGCAAATTTTGCAGCGGCATCCGCAACGTTTATTGTAGAGGGAATTTTTTTTGCAAGACACTAAAAAGGCGTGCAATAACGGATATTTTTAGATAATGACCGGCTCCTTGTTGCGGATGACAGCGCGCGAAGGACATTGCCCCAAACCCTGCAAAGAGCTATTTTCTTTTTTCTGTTCACATCCCCTATTTATCCTTTCCTTTTGGTTTACAGCAACTGTATATTCCCCTCCTTTGGAGGGGTGCCCGCAGGGCGGGGAGGTCCTCAAGAGCGGTTATTCCCACGCGGCGGCAGCGGTTTAAGGAGGGCGGGATGCGCGTGGAGCATCTCCATTACCCAGCCCAGGCGCTGGAAGATATCTTTCACATCAATATGAATCACCACCAGCCCCCACGATTGGAGGAAAGCATCTCGCTGCGCGTCATAGGCCTCTTTGGTGAGATGACTTTTGCCATCAATTTCAATCACTACGTCGCAGTTGGTGCAATAAAAGTCCACGATATAGTTGCCAATAACCTTTTGTCGATCAAAGTCGTAGCCCCGGAACTGGCCTTTTTTTACTTGATTCCAAAACAACACTTCCGATAGGTTGCCGGCCTGCCGCAAGGCACGGGCGCGCGCTTTGAGGGCGGGGTTATAAGGCAGCCGGAAATAGTTGGCAGAATTGCGGCGGGGCCATCCGGCTTCCGGCAAGGGGCTTTCCGGGGGAGGCGCAGGTTTTTCGGCAAAGGGAGGGCGTAGGAATTCGGTGGCAGGTGGAGATTCTTTTTTTGTAGAGGCCTCCCCGCCCTTCGGGCACCCCTCCAAAGGAGGGGAATTCCCCCTAATTGTAGAAGGGGCAGGATGCGAAGCAGGGGAATGCTCGCTATTTGTAAAAGGGGGATTTTCTGGTTGCAGCAGGGGAACGTCTTGGGAAAAGCCCTTTTCCAAAGGAGGGGAATCCTCGCTATTTGTAGGAAAGGAATTTTCTGTTTGCGGCAGGAAAGCATTTTCAGAAAAGGGCTTTTCCAAAGGAGGGATGGCCGGTGCAGCACCCGCAGGCAGCAAAGGACGCGCTTTCATATTTCATGAAATCTATTCCTCTAAAGTAGATAGAAATTTTCTTTCTGCTTTATAGTATTCTTCCCCACAGGCATTACTGCGATAGCTCCCTTTTGCCTCATTGCACTATTCCCCTTTACAGCTCACAGAAAATTCCCCTCCTTCACAAAAACGTCCACCACAGCAACTGGAAATTCCCCTCCTTTGGAGGGGTGCCCGAAGGGCGGGGAGGTCCGAAAGAACAGCCCCCAATTCAAATTCCTTCCATCCCCCCAAAACCCTTTCCCTTACCGGCCCAGCAATCTTCTGTAATACCCGTCCATATCCGCCACCAGGCGCTGATAGGAAAAGCGCCCCAACACGGCCCGCTGGCCTTTTTCGCCCATAGCACGGCGCAGGTCTGCATCCATCACCAATTTCGAGACCGCGTCTGAAAAAGCCGCTGCGTCGTCGGTGGGCACTACAAAGCCCGTTGCGCCATTTTCGATAATGTCGGCCACGCCGCCCACGTTGGTACACACCACCGGCTTGCCCGCCGCCTGAGCTTCAATCATCGATACCGGAGTGCCTTCGTTGAAAGACGTTAAGACGACGATATCGGACGCGGCAAACACGCGATCTACCTCGCGCGACCAAGAGATGCAAACCGCCTGCGCGGGCGCTTTATCTTCCGGAAAATAGGCGTAGGAAACGCTTGATTTCCGGAAAGCATCTTCCATGGCCGCGCGGCTTTCGCCATCGCCCACCACGAGGAACCGGACGTTCTGGCCTTCGGCTCTTGCCGCTACGCGCTCGGCCATTTTCACAAACAACAGGTGGTTTTTCACCGGCACGATGCGCCCTACGATGGTAATAATCAGATCGTCTTCGGCAAAGCCAAACTGTTTCCGGAAATCGTTTCGCTTTGTTTCGGGTTGCTGGCCAAAGGCATCCAGATCGAGACCCAGGGGGATGACGGATATCTTCTCCGCCGGACAGATTTTGTAGGTATCGGCCAGTTCGGCCTTTTGAATATCGGAGATGGCGATGATGCCGGATGAACGGCGGGCCAGATAACGCTCGGTCTCCAGGAAAATGCGGGTTTTGGCCGGGCTGAAATAGCTATGGAAGACATGGCCGTGAAAGGTGTGCACCACCACCGGCACGCCGCAGGCGTGAGCTGCCAGGCGGCCCAATGCGCCGCTTTTGGCAGCATGCGTATGAACCACATCGGGACGGAAATCCTGAATCAGGCTTTTCAGCTTGCGGTAGGCCTTCCGGTCTTCAGCGGGGCGGATGGCACGTTTCATCTCGCTAATTACCACCGGTTCGATGCCCAGCTTTGTGGTGAGGTGATCAGCATCTTGTTCGTGGTCATCCTTGCCGCCAATGACCAGCTTCGTGTCCCATTCCGGCGCCATGTATTTTGTAAGATAAGCGGCGTTGAGCGCCGGGCCGCCAATAATCAAGCGGTTGAGGATGCGAAGAATGCGAGGCATGGAAAGAAGGGGCAGCTTGGATGGGCGACAGTGTGCAAGCTAAGAATTTCCCGAAATCCGGGTAAAAAAAAGGCGTTTTCATCCCCGAAAAACGGCTTTGAAGGGTTCTATAATTTGTCAACCCTGCGCCTATCTTTGCAATCGCTTATTGAAACAGCCTTTTATTATTTTATGCAGCTTACTATCGTCGGAACCGGTTATGTAGGGCTTGTGAGTGGGGTTTGTTTTGCAGAGATGGGGAATGATGTGGTTTGTGTGGATGTGAACACCGACAAAATTGCCCGCCTGCGCGCCGGGAAATCCCCCATCTACGAGCCGGGTCTCGACTTGCTGCTGGATCGCAACATCAAGGAAGGACGCATTCAGTTCACCACCTCGCTGGAGGAAGGAATGGCAAATGCGCAGGTCATCTTCCTGGCCTTGCCCACCCCCCCCGGCGAAGGGGGCGAAGCCGATTTGCGTTACGTGCTGCAAGCCGCCAAAGATTTAAGCAAGCTCATCACGACTTATACGGTGGTGGTAAATAAAAGCACCGTTCCCGTGGGTACAGCTGAGAAAGTGGCTGCGGTGCTGGGCGAAACGCTTTCGCCAGAGCTTTTCGACGTGGTTTCCAACCCGGAATTCCTGCGCGAAGGCGTAGCCATTGAGGATTTCCTGAAACCCGACCGGGTGGTGCTGGGCACGCGCTCGGAGGCGGCCCGCAAAATCATGGAGGAGCTGTATACGCCTTTTGTGCGGCAGGGCAACCCGATTCACTTCATGGACGAGCGGTCTTCGGAGATGACCAAGTATGCGGCCAATGCCTACCTGGCGATGCGCATTTCTTTTATGAACGAGATGGCCAACCTGTGTGAGCGGGCCGGGGCCGATGTGGATTCGGTGCGGATTGGAATGGGTTCGGACAACCGCATTGGGAAGCGCTTTCTTTTTCCCGGTGTGGGCTATGGTGGATCTTGTTTTCCTAAGGATGTGCAGGCGCTGGCTCAAACCGCTGCGGAGCACGATTATGATTTTCAGATTGTGCGCTCGGTGATGGAAGTGAACGACCGGCAAAAAACAATGCTGGGCAAGAAGGTAAAGAAATACTACGGCGGCAATCTTTCCGGCAAGACCTTTGCTGTATGGGGCCTGGCTTTTAAACCAGAGACCGACGACATCCGCGAAGCACCGGCGCTGGAACTGATTAAGGAGCTATTGGCAGCAGGGGCGCAGGTGCGCACTTTCGACCCCGAGGCGATGGACAATGTGCGCCGCCAACTGGGCGAAGACGGCATCCACTATGCTGAAGATGCCTACGACGCGCTGGAGAGCGCCGATGCTTTGATTATCGTTACGGAATGGGCCGAATTCCGGAATCCAAACTTTGAACGCATGGCCGAACTGCTGCGCGCACCCGTCGTTTTCGATGGTCGCAACGTTTATACTTTGGCGAAGATGGAAGAGATTGGATTTTACTACGAAAGCATGGGGCGGCCCGTGGTGGAAAGCGCCGTGGTGCGGAACGCGTAGTATTTCAGGGGCATCGGGCTTTGGGAGAAAAGACTGGCTTTCCGGTGCAGGCTATTTCCGGAAATCGCTTCCCAAAAAGCCATTTTTCAGGCTGCTATAGCATACCGGGGGATGCTTTTTCTAATTCCACTTATCTTCCCCCAATCCAATTCTGGAAAAATCTTTTTCCGGGTTGGAAAAAGATTTTTGAGATCTAAAAAACTTGTGCTTTTATGGCAAAAAGAATACTCATTACCGGCGCAGCCGGATTCCTCGGCTCTCACCTCTGCGACCGCTTTATCGGCGAAGGTTTTGAGGTGGTGGGGATGGATAACCTGCTGACGGGCAATATCCGCAACATCGAGCACTTGTTTCCCCACCAGGCGTTTACGTTCTATCACCACGACGTTTCCAAATACGTGCATGTGCCGGGGACCATTGATTATATTCTGCATTTTGCCTCGCCCGCTTCGCCGATCGATTACCTGAAGATGCCGATTCAGACCCTGAAAGTAAGCTCCTTGGGTACGCACAACCTGCTGGGCCTCGCCAAAGCAAAGGGCGCGCGGATGCTGGTGGCCAGCACCTCGGAAGTGTATGGTGACCCACTGGTGCATCCGCAGCCGGAAGAATACTGGGGCAACGTGAATCCTATTGGCCCACGCGGCGTGTATGACGAAGCCAAGCGTTTTATGGAAAGTATGACGATGGCCTATCACAACTTTCATGGATTGGAAACGCGGATTGTGCGCATTTTCAATACCTATGGCCCGCGAATGCGCCTGGATGATGGCCGCGCGCTGCCAACGTTCGTCAATCAGGCGCTGCATGGCGAAGACATCACCGTATTTGGCGACGGCTCGCAGACGCGCTCTTTTTGCTACGTGGATGACCTTGTGGATGGCATTTACCGACTTTTGTTCTCGGATTACCACCTGCCGGTGAATATTGGCAACCCCGTGGAGATTACCCTGCAACAATTTGCGGAGGAAGTGCTCGCGCTGACGGGAGCAAAGGTGAAAATCGTCTATCGCCCTTTGCCGCAGGATGACCCCAAGCAACGGCAGCCTAACATCACAAAAGCAAAGGAAATCCTGGGCTGGACGCCAAAGGTGGACCGCGCGGAAGGGTTGCGACGGACGCTGGATTATTTTAAAGGAACGCTGGTGTAGAACGTTATGTATTTTATATACTGGTATGACTACGCGCTACTGCCGGTATATCTGGCGGTGTGCGTGTTGTTATTGAGAGGTTATTTCCATTCCCGGAATTACGAGGATGCCGAGGAGTTGTGGCCTTATTTCAGACGGGGGATGTGGCTGAAGTTTTTTGGCTGCATCGCCATCGGGATGGTATATGAATACTATTACCGCGGGGCCTACGACGGGCGCTTTTATTTTGAAGGTGGTAAGATGTTGAGTGGATATTTTTTCAATCATCCAGAGGAGATTTTCCGGGTTTTGAAGAGCAATACCCATCAGTTTAATTTTGGAAACCTGGATGGTCTCAATATCTATGATGCACGTATCTACGCTGAATCTTCCTTTAACGTAGCCAAGATTGCAGGGCTGGTCAATATGGTGAGCTTTAATGCTTTCCTGCCTTGCTCGCTTCTGTTTTCTGCGTTAGCCTACCTAGCGTTGTGGAATTTGTTTGTATTTTTTCTGCGCAATTATAATCTAAACTATCGGGTAGCTGCTTTTTGTTCTATCTATATTCCGTCTTTGCTGATTTGGAGTTCCAGTATTTTTAAGGATACTATTACGTTTACCGCGCTTTGCTGGTTATTTATTTGCGGTTACTACATTTTCATTAAGCCCCGGAAATTGCCTTTAAATATCGCTGGATTTATTTTCAGTGCTTTTTTGATTGCTTCGGTGAAGGTTTACATCCTGGCTGCCTTTCTGCCGTTCTATATTTTTTATGTGTTTTCTGCGTTAAAAGGGCGGATTGAAAATCCCGGCCTGCGGACTCTCATCACACCCATTGTGTTGGTTGTTTCAGTAGCTTCTATTGTTGCGGTCATGACCAATCTGGGCGATATTCTGGGCAACTACGCGCTGGAAAATGTTCTGGAGACGGCCAGCCTGACGTATGGCTATATCGCCGAGCTGAACGCCGGCTCGGCCTATGATTTGAATGTGGATTACAGTTCAATACCCGGCTTGTTAGGGTCGGTGCCGGCGGGGATAAACGTTACCCTTTTCCGGCCTTATCCATGGGAATACCTGAAACCGTTTACGCTTTTTGCCTCCCTGGAAAGCATGGTGTTGTTATATTTCACCATCAAGGTGCTGCGCAGGGTGGGTTTTAAAAATTTCTTTAGTGCCGTCTTCAACGACCCAACGATTCAGTTTTGCCTTTTATTCAGCCTCCTGTTTGCGTTCATGGTAGGGATTTCTTCTTCCAACTTTGGAACGCTCGTGCGGTATAAAATCCCGATTTTGCCGTTCTATACCTTGTTTCTGGCCTTGCTCTACCAGCGTTATTTTCCGGAAGACCCGGCGGTGTCGCGCGTAGAAGAAGTGGAGGACGAAGAACCGGAAGAAATACCAGCTACAGAAGTAAGTATGTCGATATAAACGGGCGCGGTGCTTTTAATGGAATAATGCTGTTCCACCCGCTCTTGGGCGGCCTTTCCGATTCGCTTGCGCAGGTCTGCATCCTGCATCAGCAAGCGCAGTTTTTCTTTCCACTCCTCCGGTGTTTTCACCAGAAAGCCGGAAATGCCGTCTTCAATGACCCGGTAATTGGCCCCGATCGCCGTAGCCACTGTTGGAATGCCAAGGCTCATGTATTGCAATGCCTTTAGCCCACTTTTACCCAGCACCCATTGTTCGTCGGGCAGTGGGTACAGCCCAATATCGATTTGCTGCAAGGTCGGGATTTCGCCTTCGGCGCTCCACGCGTGCGCTTCCACCTCCACGCCTTCCATCTTGAAGTCTTTATCGCCCATCACCAGCAGGCGGAAGGGCTGTTCTTTATAAATCGCCTGCAACACGTCGGTCAGCAGGTGCAGGTAGCCCGCCGTGCTGTGGCTGCCGCTCCACCCCAATGTGAGCTTCCTGTTGTTTTCGTAGGGATTGACCGGCTGATAACTGTCGGTGTCAATCGTGGAGGAAATATCGGTCGTGTTCGGGTTGTATTTCCGGACAAATTCATCCAGAAAAGGCGTACAGGTAACCACGTGCCGCGCTTTCTTCATCAACACAATCGGCTTTTTCCGGCCTTTAATCAGCTGCTTCCACCAGGCAATGTGCGAGGCATTCTTTAGAAAGATCAAATCGTCGATGTCATAGACGAGCTTTTTTCCGGAAATCGCGGCCAGCAGGTGCTCAAAAACGGGCGGCCCAATGGGCGTCACCCACAAGTGGGCGTAGATAATATCGTATTTACCGAGGCGAAACAAATCGCGCAGCCGCCGAAAATACCCCCGCCCCATTGCTGCGAGTTTACCGGGCAGGTTGCCGGGCTTGTAAATCAGGTTCCACGCTTTATCGTCGTAGAAAGAGGACCATTCTACTTCGTAGCCTGCTTCCCGGAATTTGGCGTAATACTGTTCAAATTTCAGTCGCTGACTGGGTGCTTTGTCGTGCGGGTAAGGAACAATAAAAAGAATGCGTTTAGCTTTTTCCATCGAGCAGCGAGCGGTAAACAGTGTAATATTTTTCTGCCCCGTACCCGAGCGAGTAATGGCTGAGGTCGTAGTGCGTTTCTTTTGGCGGGTTTTGAGAAATCCAGTCGGCGGCGGTCCGGTAACTTTCTTCGCTAAAATCTTCCAGTAAGAACCCGCAGTCCAGTTCTTCAAACACTTTTTCGGCGTCGCCAACGCCTTTGTTGGTGATAATCGGCTTGCCCATAGCCAGCATCTCGTATTGCTTCGTAGGGGAGCAGGCCTGCTTGGCAAAAGTGGGCATGATAAAGAAAAGCCCGTAGTGGATAATGGAAATGTGCAGCGGCATCTGCTCGCGCGGAGCGTGCGTAACCACGATTTGATCGCGGGAGATTCCAGCACTTTCTGCCAGGCGAAGTACTTCTTCCGGATCGTTGTTGACCATAAAAAGCAGCTTTGCAGCCGGAACGTTTCCGGAAATTACCTTGAAAAGAGCAAACAATTCACCGATCATATAGGCCGGTCCAACGCTGCCGACGTAGCCAAAGACCGTCGCACCCTCAAGCCCATATTTTTTTCGCAACGCTTCCTGATCGGAGGTCTTGATTTTCTGCGGGTCAAAAAGGCTCAAATCCGCGCAGCAGGGAACCACCGTCACGCTATCGGCTTTTTGCTGCGGGTATTTTTCTAACACAATCGCTTTCGCTTTGTGTGTGAGGCTCACGACGTGGTCGGATTTCCGGAAAAGCGCCCGCTCGAAGGCCCGCAAACGGTCGTGCACCAGGCGGTGCGCCTTTTTGCGTAGATTGAGCCGACCAGTTTCCACAACGGCATCAATCCAGAAGTCGCGCTTGTCGAAAATCAGCTTTTTGCCGGTCGTATTTTTCAAAAGCAACCCCACCATCGAGGCAAAGTAGCTGCGCCCGTGAATCACGTCGATATCAGCCTGCCGTGCTACGGAAAACGCCTTGCGAATGAATCGTCCAAAGTCGTAAATCTTATGTTGAAGCCCGCTTTCTTCGGTAAACGAAAGTCGGTGCCAATGAATCCCTTCGGCAGCCAGCAGCTTTTCGATCTGCGCAATTTTTTCGGCTTTCTGCGCTTTTTCAAACGTCACCAGATGCAGCGGAATGCCCCGCGCATGACAGGCCCGCAGGTATGGCAACACCTGCGACTGCCCAATAGCGTCGCTGAGGCCATCGTAGGAAAGATACAGTACGGCTTTAGAGGATTTCGTCACTTTCAATAAAAAATCGGTCAGGCACAAGCAAGGAATCGGTTAGGCGATACCATACCTGCCGGATATTTTCAACATCAAATGTAGCCGCGCGGGCTTTACCGGCAGCTATCAGCGCGTCTCGTTCCTGCTTGTCGCTTTGCAACAGCTCCCGGATTTGCCTTGCCCAAATAGCGTCGGCTTCCGCATTTTCCGGAATCGGCATCAGGTAGCCGCCGGTAGCTTTTTGCGGAACAGTGCGCGGGCGCTCCGGGTCGTAAGGCACGGAACTTTCCATAATTTCCGAAATGCCACCGTTGGGGCAGTCGCTCACCAGCGCCGGGCAGCCACAGGTCATCGCATCGAGCAATACGAGCGGCAGGCCTTCTCCCTTTGTTGGAAATACAAACAGCGTTGCCCGTGCCAGCAGCGAAGCCAGATTGTTTTGAAAATCAGCAAAGAAAACGTCGGCAGACAGGTCTGGCGCGGCGGTGGTGGAAAGATTACAGTAAGAAAGCCCGGCAGCAGCCGCTGCGCTTAGAAGCATTTCTTTTTCCTCGCCTTCACCCACAATCAAAAGTTTTGCGCCCGTGTCCCGCACTTGCGGAAAAATCCGCAGCAAGGCTTCGGTGTTTTTGATGGGCGACAGCCGGTGGGCTGCCATCAGCACCTGATTTCCGGAAAATAAAGCCTCCAACGCAGGCATAGGAGATTCCTGAGCTTGTTGTGCGGCACGGCGCGTGTCTACCGGGTTGTGAATGACCTGTAACTTTTCGGCAGAAATCCCAAAAAAGTCCCGCAATTCCGGAAGCAGGTTGCTACCGCCCAGCACGATTTTATCAAACCCGCGATATACCGCCGACACCAACCGCCGCGCTTTCACCATCAGGGCGTTTTGCGGATTATTCAGAATGTTGATCTGGATTACGGCGATCTTTTTTTCGCGCCCTGTCAGCCGGTTGGGCCAGTCCGTGGGCCACAGACTGCTGATCGTTAAGTCAATAGATTTTTCTTTCTTAAAAGCCCGGAGGCGGGAAATGGCTCCCCAATAACGGCTGACGCGACCCGCAATGCCCCCGCCTGTTGGCAAATCCAAACTGCTGCACCCAGCGCCCGGAATCTGGGGAAATTTCTCCGGTTGGTAAAGCGTGCAGAAATGCACCCGGTAGTCGCTGCGCTCAGCCAGCAAAGCCGCAACTGTGGCAGCCACTTTCTCGGCACCACCCTGCCCGGCGTGTTCCACCAGCACCAGAATATTTTTGGTTTTCCCTTCCATCTTCACGTTCCGGTCGCTGTGCGTCGGGTGGCTTCAATCAGGGCTGCTTGGTTTAAGATGTTTTGCCGTTCCGGTTCCAGATTGCCTTCCGCTATCGTTTGGCCAAAATGAAAAATCATTTTCCGGAAATGGTCATCGGCGGGCAGCTTGATTTCTTCTGTACCACTGCCTTGCTCCAGAAGGATGGAAGGCTGAAAATCAGCGCGGGCAGTGTAGGCGCGGGTGACAGTCAGTTTGCCCTTACTGCCCCACAATTCGTAATTGCACTGGTAGAAATTATCAAAACCAAAAGCCAGCTCGGCAAAAACAGGACTGTCTTTCCGGGTCAGGAAAGCGCCACCGTACCAATCCACGCCCATTTCCGGATTCTCTACCAGACGTGCCGCCGCTACCTGTAGGTTCTCCCCCAAAAAGAAGGAAGCTACCCGAAGCGTATAGGCCCCGGCGTCGAGCAGGGCACCGCCTCCCAGTTTTTTCTGGTAGCGGATATTTGTTTCGGCGTCGAACGGTGGAAAGCCAAACGAAGCCCGGAAGCAACGCAATTCGCCAATTGCTCCTTCGGCCAGCAGCTTTTTCACCGCGTTGTGCTGACTGTGGCGGGTAAACTGAAAATTCTCGACCAGCGCCAGGTTTTTTTTCCGCGAAAGCGCTGTCATTTCTTCCGCTTCGGCGCTATTCACCGCAGCGGCTTTCTCCACCAAAACGTGCTTTCCGGCCTGCAGCGCTTTCACCACCCATTCGTGGTGCATCCCGGTAGGCAAGGGAATGTAAACAGCGTTAATGGTTTCGTCTTGAAGCAGCGCGTCGTAGCCGTCGTAGGCCCGACAGTCAAAACCGCGAGCGGCTTCCGCCCCTTTTTGCATCGTGCGGCTCCCAATACCGGCCAGCGTATTGCCCGGCACCGACAGGATAGCCGGAATAACGGAGCGCGTGGCAATAGCCGCCGCGCCGAGGATGCCCCAGTGAAGATTCATTTTTTAGACAAAAGCAACGGCGGCCACAAGGCTGCGCGCCTGTATGTTGAGGTAGTTATTGAAACGGATAAAAGTCTTGAGCTGGTGCAGCGTCATCCAGATGTAATTTGGGGGCGTCTCGACCGGAAAATCGTCGCCTACCAGCAGGATGCTGTTGCGGTTTTGCTCGCGGTAGAAGCGCCCGCCTTCTTCCGATTGAAGGGTGTCGTACAGAAAAGTTTCTTTAGGCGCGGTCAGTACAAAATCCAGGTACGGCAGGTTTTGACGGCTGTGCTCGTTTTGATAGCTGCCGGTAATGCACTGCACCGTCGGGGCCATTTCGAGGATATCGAAGTTGCCGGATTCCACCTTGGCCTGCACCAGAAAATGCAGAATGCCATTGATCTTCTTCACAACAAAAGCGCAAATGCCTTCCTGCGCCGGTGCCACAAGCGGCTGATCCCAACTGGTAACCTCGCGGCTCGAAATCTGTACCCGCATCCCGATCACACTAAAGTATTTGCCTTCGCGGTGGCGGATGGCGTCGTCTTCAATAATCCAGTCGCGGGTGGCATGAAGCGGTAGGGAACGAATGTTCAGGTCATAGCGGGTTTTCAGTTCCGTAAACCAGTGAATGATGTCTTGTTCCGAAAACAGTGCCTGTTCGGCATTCAGTTCCGAATACAACAACTGCATCCCTACAGACTGGACGTCGCCCTGCATTAGTTCCAGAAAAGAAAGGATTTCTGCCGAATAGCCCCCGTAGGAAATCCCGGAAATTACGGTGCGCGTATCCATATTCACGACGTTGTCGAGGCGCATCAGTTCCTTAATCTGGCGCAACGTGACCCAACAAAAATCCTCGTGCACCGGAAGATTTTCTTCGACTTGGATGATAATATTCCGGTTGCGTTTTTTCAGGAAGCGTGCGCCCTGCTCCGATTGCAGCTGGTCGAGCAGGATTTGGGTGGTGGGTGCGCGGTCGGTGAAATATTCTAAGTAGGCCGGCGATTTCCCTTTATGAACCTTGGTATAGTTGCTTTTGGTGGCTTGCAGCGTGGGCGAAAGCTGCACATTGTTAACGTTTCCGGGCTCAATCTTGGCCTGAAGCAGAAAATACAGCACACCGTCTATTTCTTTGGTGATGATACCCAGAAAACCAATTTCAGGCTGGTTGATAATAGGCTGGTCCCAGTCGGCGACGGCTCCCTGATTGGTCTGAACGTTGATGCCTTCGATAGCGAAGAACATGCCGGAATTATGCGAAAGCCGTGTTTTTTCGCTGTCAAGCGACCAGGAGCGCATCTCAGCAAAGGGAATGCGGTCGAGTTGCACAAAAACCTCAGCATTGCGACGCTGAATCCAGGCCAGCACAGCTTCGGTCGAGTTGATGGGCGGCGCGGTGCTAAGGGCCGATTTGAGAAACTTCAGGTCGGCGCGGCTGCGAACTTTTTTTCCGGAAATCATTGTTGCGCGATCCATTGCGTTAGGTTGTGAAGCGTTGCCGGTTGCAGCAGCCCGCTGATTTTGTCGCCCGCGAAAATAGTGTCGCCCGATTCCAGAAGCAGCGCCTTCTGAGGCCATTCAGTGAACTGCAGCCCAACGCCAAATTTTCCGGAAATCTGGCCGGCCACCTCGCGCAGGGAGAAGGTTTCGCCGGCGATATTGTAGCACTCGCCGCTGCTTTGAGGGAGAACGGCAACCGCTGCCATTTGGCGGCACACGTCTTCCACATGGGTAAAGGTGCGTTTCAGTTCGCCATCTCCGAACAGGGTAATAGCCTCGCCCGACCTAGCTTTACCGAGAAAAAAAGACAGCGTCCCGTAAGACTGGTTGTCGCTGAAAAGATTGCCGTAGGGCACGCAGACGCGGAAAACGGTGTATTCAATGCCGAACAGGTTCCGGTACATTTCCAGATACAGTTCGCCGTTGTATTTGCTGGAAGCGTAAATCGTCTTGAATTCCTTTTCGGCTTCTTCGGTCAGCGGGGTGTCTTTTTCTCCTTTATAAACCAGTCGGGTAGAGGGAAAAATAATCTTGGGCCTTTTTTCCAGTCCCCGCAGGTGGTCTAGTAGATTCAGCAACCCAAGCTCGTTGACGCCGATAAAATCGCTGTATTTTTCGAAAGAAACATCGGTTCCCGTCAGGCCGGAAAAGAAATAAATCAGATCGTAATTTCCGGAAAATGCTGCTATTTCCTCTTTGCTACGCAGGTCCAGTTGGCGGTAGCGCTCTGTTAGCCCGGCAGCAAACGGTTCGGGCACAATATCATAGCAATCGGCCTGTATGCCTTGTTGCTCCAGGTATTGCACGAGGTGGCGACCCAGGTAACCGTTGGAGCCGATGACGGCGATATTGATTGCGTTCATCTAATTATTTTTCAGCTCATCCACTTCTGATACCACATCTGAAACATCAGCAGGTGCCAGATTTGCAGGTATTTTTCAGTGCGGCCACCATAAAAATCACGGAGCAGGCTTTCGACCTGTTCCTTCCGGAAAAGTCCGTGGCTTAAGGAATCCTCCCCTACCCTATCGAACACCAAGGGTCGTAGTTCTTTCAGAAGCCAATCCTTCACCGGAACAGCAAACCCGCTTTTAGGCCGGTCCATCATCTCCTTTGGAATATACTGGTGCACGATTTGCCGCAACGGGTATTTTTTAATGCCGTTGTGATATTTGTAATCCGAGGGTAGTTGTGCGGCAAACTCCACGATATTCTGGTCCAGAAAAGGCTCGCGACCTTCCAGCGAAACACTCATTGTAGCCCGGTCCACCTTTTGGAGAATGTCGTCGGCCATATAGGTTTGGTAATCCACCGCCATCATAAAGGAAAGCACATCGTAGGAGTCAGTGCGAAGCTCGGTGCTGTCGTGGGCCGTTTGCAGCAGCCCAATAGGCGGGGCCATCAGCCTTTGGATGTCTGCATCGTTAAAAACCTGGGTAATATTTTTAAGCAGGCGCGCCGGCGACGGGTCGGCCAGCAGGTTTTTTACTTTATCGTAGCGGCTGTGGAAATTGGCTTTGTGTTTCAACACCGGAATGCGCTCCGAGGAAACGGCTTCCATCGTGGCAGCAGCCAGTTTCCGGAGCGGGGCTGGAATCGACGCCAGCTTCTTGCCGTGGCGACTGATGTAGTCGTAGCGGTTATAACCGGCAAAGATTTCATCGCCGGCGTCGGCGGAAAGGGCCACGGTTACTTTTTCACGCGCCAGCCGGCTTACCAGAATTGTGGGTATTGCAGAGGAATCGGCAAACGGCTCGTCGTAGTACTGCGGCAGCGTCGGGATGATATCGAGCGCTTCCTTGACGGTGCAGTAATATTCCGTGTGGTCGGTGCCGAGACGTTGGGCAATTTCTTTGGCAAAAGGCGCTTCGTCGAGCTTGTTGTCGGTGGTGCCGATGGTAAAAGTCTTGAGCTTTTCGGTGCGGTCCTTCTGGAGGAGTGCTGTTACGCAGGTGCTGTCGTAGCCGCCGCTGAGGAAAACGCCCACGGGCACGTCAGCCACCATGCGGTAATCAAAAGCTTCTTTGAGGATGCGCTCGGTTTCTTCAATCGCTTCCGGCAGGCTGATTTTCAGCTTGGGCTTGTTGTAATAATCGTAGATGTTCCAATACTGCGTAGTGCTTATTTTTCCGGAATTTAAATCCAGGCGCAGGATATGGCCCGGGAGCAATTTGTGGGTTTTCCGGAAAATAGAATAAGGGGCCGGCACGTAGCCGTACTGCAAAAAAGCCGCAACGGCTTCCGGATCAATTTCTTTGGGAAAGCACGGATGCGCCATCAGGTTTTTCAGTTCCGAGCCAAAGAGAAAAAGATCATTCTGAAAAGAGTAATAGAAAGGTTTTACGCCGGAGCGGTCGCGAATGCAGATCAGTTCGTTTTTTTCTTTATCTAGCAATACAACTGCAAACATGCCCCGCCACTTGTGGATAACAGCCTCGCCCCACTCCTTCCAGCCGTGGAGAATGACTTCGGTGTCGGAGTGGGTTTGAAAGGTGTGGCCGAGCGCAATCAGCTCTTCGCGGATTTCGTTGTAATTGTAGATTTCGCCGTTGTAAACTATGCTCAGCCCTTCGTAGTGCATGGGCTGGTCGGCGGCGTGGCTGAGGTCAATGATGGACAGGCGGGCATGGGCAAAGCCAACCTGCGCCTTTCCGGCTTCTGCCAGGTAATCGCCCTGCCCATCGGGGCCGCGGTGGGCCATGCAGGCGGCCATGCTCTGCAGGTGTTCTACGGTGCTTTGTTGTTTAAAATCGGCAAAGCCGGCTATTCCGCACATGGGCTTGTGTGATATAAATGAGACGTAGGATTAACGCGAATCGCACTCAGATGCTTGATTTGCGCTCTCAGGAAGCGGAACCGGTTTTCTTTGAGGAACCCGCCACTCAAGTTCGCAGTGGTTTCTGATTGCTTCCATTTGCCGGTCGATGGTGTATTTGCTCAAGAATTCTCTATAGAGTGCCTGACGATCCAACAGCTCTTCCCGCCGATTTGCATACAAATAAATTAGTTTTTCCTTCAGGGATTGGGCATTGCCGTTTTCGAATGTAAAACCGTTTTCCCCATCACGGATAATTTCCGCTAGTCCTCCCGTTCTCGAAGCAAGAAGCAGGCTTTGTTGCATCAGTCCTTCAATGGCTACATTGCCGAAGCCTTCATGGTGACTGGGGATAACGACCAAGTCCATGCATTTATACAAAGAGAGAAGTAGTTCATTGTCGGTATATCCATTCAGGTAAAAAAAACTCTCCAGACCGAGCGTTTCTATTTTTTGTATAATAGCTTCCCTCATTGCGCCTTCGCCCGCAATGAAGACCCGCACCTGCTCAGGTGACAGTTGCTGCTCCCGAACGAAATCATGAAAGGCTTCTAGAAAGAGCAGGTGCCCTTTGGTGGGATGCAAGCGTCCCGGTACAAGGATTTTATATTTCGGAGTGAACTTTTGTGCCTCCAGGTATGCTTCTCCAGTCTGAGCGTCAATACTTCTGCATGGCAGACTGTTGGGTAAGACTAAAGGATTCCTTACAAAGAAATTCGCGCTGATATCTTTTAACACCGCTTGGGATATGAAGAGACTCCGGGTATCAAACCTGCGCGCAAGAGTAGATGACACAAACTCAAAAAGCTTCTTCTGCCAGGTATCTGGCGGGGTTAATGTATAGTTGACACTTCGGAAATAGACATTAAGTTCCGGGCGTAGGTCAGTGAAAGTAAGAGAAGCAAGCGCCAATCTGCAAACCACATGTGCCATCGGCATGATCGAGATGATATCGGATATTTTCTCCTCCCTGATAATGGCTCGTGTTTTCCTGATAAGAAGCGGCAACTTCTTTATTAGGGGCGCGTCTATACCACCAACCTCGTTATCGTAGATTATTTTTACGTGTTCTGGTTTTAGTTTTAGTTCGTGCAAGAGGGATACCTGTTTGCTTAATACAAGCAATCTGATGTGTTCATTGCCCCCTTCTATCAAGTAATTGATCTGGTTAATAGTCTGATGTTCCGCCCCACCAGGTGCTAGTGATGGGATAACGAAAAGGATGTTGTTCTTCATCTAAGTGTCTAGAGATGACGAGCCTTCATTAAGTATTTTATACCGCTTTCGCGCGATATCCCAACTTGTATAAGAAGGTTTATGGGCTTGGTCTTCGTGCCCGACCTCTTGATACCAGACAGGGTTATCTTCTTATCCTCAATTTCCGGAAATTTTTTTCCATTGGAAGCAGCATTTTCAATTTATTGTAAGAGTAGAGTGTTGCCAAAACACAGGCGCATCCTCCTATAACGTAGCTCCAAGGCTTCCCGACTATTTTCAGTGCCAGGAAGGCAGCTAGCAGTAACGGAAAAAAAATGAGTATCTCCCGAATGAGGGTCTGACTGAAGCGGAATCCGATTGTCCTCCATGCTAGAAAATAAACCACCACCAGGTTAAGGATAAAAGAGATGAGAAAGGCGATACCAGTTGCTACGATACCAAATCTATCCCATAGCAGATACACTCCAATTATATAGAAAGCGTTCCAGGATATTTCTATAAATAAATAGTGTTTGCCTTTACCTTTTGCTAATAGAACAAAGCCGAGGGGCCAAGCCAGCGTTTTAAAGAAATCCCCGAGTAGCTGCCAGTCCAGAATGCTAATGGTTGGACCGAATTCTCTGGAGTAGAAAATATTCACAACAACATCGATAAAGGTTACCATACCGATGATAATGGGTGCAGTGATGAGCAACGAGACCTCAATTTGTTCATTCACTAATTCCCTCGCCTTGGAGTGATCTTGATGAACAGCACTGAGCCGTGGATAATAATCACTACCCATTGCGCTAAATATGGACGACAGATATATGTAAGATATGCTATAAGCAGCTACAAAGTAGCCAACCGATGCCAGTCCCGCACCCTTTGCCACAAAGGAACGGACCAGGTACATAACGCCAAGCCCTGTAATCCACTTAATTGACAGGTAAAACCCAAGCGTAGCCATAGACTTTCCCTGCCGGAAAATAGTCTTTAAGTCTAAGGATACCGGTACTGTAACAATCTTTCTTGAATAATGCCAATTACATATCAGACCAGCAAGGGCACTAAAAAGCAACGCTGGTACAATCCCGCGCATGCCCCATACCCAATATATTATTACGGCCCCAATCAAGCCTAGTAATGAGGACCCCACACGGGCTTTGGACATGGCCCCAATCTTTCGCAACCCTTGGAGTAAGACGCCCTGTCCTTCTGTTATGGAAACGAGCAGAACGCTCACCGACAAGATAGCTACGCCCCAAGCGTAATCTGGGCTTCCAAACGTAATTCTGCTAATGCTCTTGCAGAACAGAATGGTTACCAGCATACCTACGATGCCCGTAAACCATGCCCAACTACGGAGCACCTTGATTGTCTCTGAGATCTTTATCTGATCTCCCGTCGCAGCGCTACTAGCGATATCTCTTACTGCACTACTTTTCAGGCCCAGACCTGTCGCAGCCCGTATGATATCCATTGTATTTTGATAGAGGCCGGCGACGCCAACGCCCACCGCACCGAGCAACACAGCTAATATCTTTACTTTGATTACACCAATAAGAGTGATTACCAACTGTGCAGAGCCTAAGGCTCCAGTTGCTTTTAATATCTGTTTCTTAGACTCAACTGCTGTTTCCTGTGTGGGCGTCTCCGCTCCGCTTAAAGTGCCGGTTTCAGCTTCTTGATGCATCTTCCAAAAGTATTACAGCAGTAACCCCTGTAGCGAAAATCACAAGGATCAAACAAGGTGTTTATAAGCAATCGTAGTAGGAATCGTACAAAATTTCATTCAGGTAATATTAACGGGCTTCGTATTTGAGCTTTTTACAACCTCATACTTCCTTTTAATCCTTAAGAACCACTTCTCAAAGTATTCGTAAGAAATATAGGCTAAAAGAAGCGTAGAAGATATTATTAAACTATACACACCAATGTATGCGATCACACTAGGGTTTTGTACTTTACCAATGACACGACTAAAAAGAAGAATCAAAGCTGGGTGAATAACATAGATGCCATACGAAATTTTACCGATTAAATCACAAGGTCTATTCTCCAGACTCACAACTTTATTTCGGCCAGTTACTTGTCCCATTATCAGTATTACAGTCACAACAGAAACAACCTCTGCTTCAATTACGGATGGAACTTTAAATTTATTGAATAAGATTAGTACTATAATTCCCCAGCTTATAAATTGAGAGACTTTAGCAGTTGATATTGAGTAAAAGAGCTGGTTCCTTTCATAATAGAGAATGGCAGCGCCCGCTCCAATCAGCATACAGTGAAACCTTATAATGCCAGTAATCCTATAGAGCAGCTCGTAATCATATTTCACAAAGGCCATCCATGATAAAAAACGAACTACTAATAAAACGACAAGGAGTAATACTACGCCTTTATAGAATCGTTGGAAATTTAGCTTAGCTAGATGGGGAAAGAATAGATAGAATTGCTCTTCAACACCAAGAGACCAATAGTGATTAAGCAGTGGTATAGACTTCCCTATAATTAGCGGTATATTAGCTGCTAAAAAAATATAGAACGGAATAGATGATGACACATAAGATAAATCATAAGCCCACAAGACTATAAGGGCACAAAAGAAATACAAATAATATAATGGCCATATGCGTAGGGCTCTCCTTATGTAAAACTTACTGATGCTTATTTCATTCTTCTCCTTTTCCTTGAGCAATAAATATGTTATCAAAAAACCACTCAAATTAAAAAAAATAGTAACGCCATTGGCTGCGAGGGATAACCCTTTCGCTTTTCCGGATGAATCTGTATTTAAAATGGTATTATCAAGTCCAAAAGCATCTAAGCCGAGGGTTATATGTGAAATTACTACTGCTAAGGCAGCAATGGCCCTAAGCCCGTTCAGCCCAGGTAGATATAGCAGTGATTTCTTATCAGAAGCTTTAAATTCCTCTTTATTAAAGGTTAAAGTGCTCATTATTACTCTATCAATAATTACATATTTTGGTTCTGGTCTCAGCAGCACTAGCAGTTTAACCTTCCTGGGCTATTATAATGAGATTGGCACTTTGTCTGAAAACAGTCATGAGATATTCACTAGCGAGTCAAACAAAACTTCTTAAAAGCAATCTGGTATACTTTCGTTCACACAGAGATACTATTCTGAACAAGCACCCTTATTAGTAAACGCAACTGTAGTAGGTAAAAAGAGCTAAGTACTCTGCCATAATTAGTTTGCATTGTCCATTTGCCCGCATCCCGCGTAAACAAAGGCTACGTGTGCGCCAGTTCCGGATTTATGTTTTAAACTAATTGCGACGGACTACTTATCAAAGCCCTGTGTAGAAACCACCAGTTTCATCCCCAGTTGCTTTAACACTAGTTCTAACCTCTTCTCTTTTACTGCCAGCACAACGGCCTCTTGGCCTTTAAAAATGCCAGCATCAAATGAAATCAGGTCGCCGGGCGCATAATTCAACTGCTCGATCTCAATATTGCTGTGACGGGCTACAAAATCTTGCAAAGCCTTGATTTCTGTTTCCGGAATAGTTGCTTTCTTTCCCAGCCAGTACACAAAGTTCAACACACCGTTCACACGCCTTACCGTTTCTTCTTCTTCAGGAGTTACACACACGAAAACATAGGAAGGAAGCAGGGGCAGATCTACCCACTTCTTACGGTCGCTCCACTGACGCAACGTTTTCTGGAACGGACAATAGGCCGTTAAGCCCTTGGCCGTCAGCGACTCAGTTACTTTTTTCTCCCAACGGGGCTTTGTATAAACGGCAAACCAAGGCATAGCTTCGCACTCTCAGTCCCACAGAAGAGACCTCAAAATGATTTTTTTATTCTAAAAACCCAATATTTTCCGGAAAGCTACGAAGAGCCAGAGAAAAGGCCCTTGCGTTTCTTGCTGGCCGTTTTCTTGCTTTTATCCGATACTTCATAATACCCATCTCCAGCACTGCCGTAGCCGTAGCCATAGCCGTAACCATAGCCATAGCCATAGCCGTAACCATAGCCATAACCATAACGTTTGGAATACTGCACACCGTTAAAAATAAAGGAAAGGTTTTTCAGTTTTCCCTGTTGGCGTACGCCGGACAGAAAAGCTACCTGCCCTTTTTCAGTATAAGCCTGCCGGACAACAGCAATATTGACTGTAGCGTATTGAGACAGTACCAACGCATCCGAAACCAAGCCTACCGGCGGGGTATCGATAATGATCACATCAAACTGGCTTTCTAACTGGGCAAACATTTCCTGAATGCGGGGCGACAAGATCAGCTCGCCGGGGTTCGGCGGCACCGGCCCACTGCCGGCAATCATCAGTTCCGGATGCAGGCCGGAGGGTTGCAGCAACTGATCGAAGCCACTCATACCTGCCAAATAACCGCTGATGCCCCCGCTGCGGGATAGCTTGAGCCGCTCGGTAATCTTAGGCTTCCGCAGGTCAAACTCCAACAACACCACTTTTTTGCCGGTGAGGGCCATTGTCAGCGCTAGATTGATAGAGATAAAGGTTTTGCCTTCTCCCCCCATGCTAGACGTAATCATGATGGCTTTCCCTTTCTGGCTGGATGCCGTCATAAAATCAATGTTGGTGCGGATCAGGCGGAACTGCTCGGCAATGCTGGTGCGCACTTTTTCGCCCACCACCACATCCATATCGGTAGGGGCTTTAGCCACTGCGCCAATAATGGGCAGGTCGCTGATGGCTTGAATATCTTGTTCGTTCACCAGTTTGGTGTTCAACAACTCGCGGATGGCAAAAAAGCCAACGGGTGCCAGCAGGCCCAAGGCAAATGCAATCGCATACACATTTCGGCTCACAGGCTTCACCGGACGGCGTGGACCATTGGGCGCAATAACTACTTTTCCAGGAATGGTGGCCGCGTTGAGCGAAATTTCGTTTTCTATCCCTTTCTGCACCAGCGTCAGGTAGGTTTCCTGCGTAACGTCATAATCGCGTTTCACATCGGTCATGCTTCGGTCTACGGAGGGCACACCACTGATTTGCTGGTTGAGCGCAGCCAGGTTTTGAGTGGCGGCGCGCAGGTATAAATCCACAGCCGCGATGGAGCGGTCTGCTACTGCTATCATCTGTTCCCGGCGGCGTGCCAAGTCGGCATCCGCATTGTCTAAGGAAGGGTCACGGCTGCCTTCGCCCAGCTGCTGCTGTCGCCTTTCTTTGAGCTGCGCTGCTTTGTTGTATTCGCTCAGCAACATAGCCAGTTCTGGATCCACCGACGCGCCCAGGCTACCGAAAGCGCGGTTACTGCCCCGGCTTGAAGCCGCCACAGCATTGCGGAATTGCTGCAAAGACTGCTTTTGCACCAAGAGGTCATTAACACGTTGTTCGGCGCTTGATTTTCCGCTAATCACAGCTGCCGACTGATTGGGGTCTGATACATCGGCGCTTTTTCGGATGGTTTCAATCCGGGCATCTTTATTTTTAAGGGTTGCCAGCTGCTCGCCTTTTAGCTCATCAATAAAGCTGCGCACCCGCAATCCCGATTGGGTAATGTCCTCCAAGGCTTGCTGAAAATAAATCGCTGTAAGCACTTCCAGGTAATCCAACCCACGCTCGCGGTTATTGTCTTTGAGCTCCAGCAGCAGCATCGAAGTACGTCCGTCTGCCTGGCGCACGCTTAAGCTGCCATTTATACTGGCAGCTTCACTACTCAAATTATTGATAACAACACGCAACTCTTCTTTGCGATACACCTCCCGGACACTCCCCCCATGGAGTTCTTCCAGCATGAAAATGCCCCAAGGTCTTTTGACCCAGGCATTCGGCTTAATAACGTAAACCGCCTCTCCTTCCGTTACCTGATAGCCATCGTCTTTTTGGATGACGTGCAATTCAGTTGGGGCTTGCGCCAGATAGCCAGCTTCGTTGAAAAGCAACCGGTAAGGCCGCTCTTCATAAATCTCATTTTCGCGCACGCGGCCTTTGGTCCAGAAGTGAACATTGGTTTGCAGCGAGTCCACCACTTTCCGCATGACATCAGGCGAAGTCAGGATAAAAATCTCGTTGTAGATTTTTTTATCCATGTTCGGCGCACCACGGCCTGTTCCGGGTAAGCTATTTAACACCTGCGATTGCAACTCATTTTGCTCGTCAATTTGCAGCGTGGTGCTAACCTGATAAATGGGTGTGCTGTACCGCAGATACAGGAAGGCAATCAGCACTGCCACTATGACGGCACCTGCGACGTAATACCAGTTAATGAGCAGATTGGCAAGCAATCGGCGGTAGTCAAAAGTTTGTTTCAGCGTGGCCTTGCCCACAGCCTTGGCGGGTGTGCCTGCTTTCGTTCCTTGTTCCATCGCTTGTAAACGCTTTTTTTCTCCTGTTATTTACGTGCGATTTGAATTAAGCCATAAACTGCCAGGGCAGCAGACACTACCGTTGTGAACACTGGCAGATATACCCGTGTAAAAACGTTTGCTTCCTGCTGCCGAACGACCGACGGCGCGACGTTGACAATGTCGTTTTGTCGTAAGTAAAAGTAAGGGCTATTGAAGGCAGATTTTTTGGTGAGGTCAATATACCCGATTTCTTTTTTTCCGGAATATTGCCGCACAACCATCACATTGTCTTTGCGCCCTCCGATACGGATGTCGCCGGCGGCAGCGAGGGCTTCCAGAATCGACATCCGCTGATTGGCCGCCACAATGGCACCGGGAAACGAAACCTCGCCCACGACCGAGACTTTAAAGTTCGTAATCCGTACCTCTACCACCGGCGATTTCACATAATTGCTCAGTTGCGAGGCCAGATAGCTTTTCAATTCCGGCACCGTTTTTCCGGAAACGTGCACCTTTCCCAAAACCGGAAAAGAGATATTACCTTCTTCATCTACCAGATACCCAACACTGGACACTACCCCACCGGAGCCTACGGAAGCCCTGCCGGCAGCAATGTTTTGCGCCACACCGCCTTCGCGGTAGATTGCTACCGGGTCGCTGTCGAGTTGCAGGCTGCTGATGCTGGTCACATTGATTGCCAGGATATCATCCGGCTGAATGCGCGCAGGCGGTGCTTCCGGAGCCGCTAGCAAAGCGGTTGTGTCCATCTGAACGGCGTCTTCCGAAAAATAAACCGTCTGCTTGGTTGTAACACAAGCAGAGAACATTAAAACGGCCGCAGCCAAAAATAAATTCCAATAAAACGACACCTTCATGTGTTCACAAAAGTATTGCTTTTCAAACCTAATGTCAAGTGCTTAAAGCCTTATTTTTAAACCCGTAAGATGCCAGTCGTGCCATAAGCGGTTTTTGATGCGCTAACATGCCTTGCAGGTTCGCCAGATGACGTTCATGGTGCAGATCAGACGCGGCATAATCATAGAGTTGCGCATCCAGCAATGCCTCGGCCAGTTGCCGCACCGGTGCGCCGTAATAGCCCGTCGGCGACAGCAGGTTCATCTGCAACTCCACCCCACGATCTTTTATTTCCCGGAAAAAACCCACGTCTTCCACATACGCATAGCGCTCCGGATGCGCCAGGACCGGATTGTAGCCCGCCGCCTGCACCGCAAAGAGAATCTGATCGAAATTGCGTGGCCAGCCTGCCATCGATACTTCTACCAGCACCTGGTTGTCGCCAAAAGTCAACAGCCCTTTTGGAAGCACTTCATCCAGAAAATAATTGTCCAGATAATATTCCGCCGCCACCTGCACCGGAATGCCGCAGCCCAGCTTATTGAGTTCTTCCTGCACCTCACCCAAACCGGTTTGGAGCCCTTCGGGGGTATTGCGGTAAAAATCGCCGTGAATGTGCGGGGTGGTAATAATTTTCCGGAAACCGAGCCGCTCAAAGGCACTGATAAAATCACAGGAGTGCGCCAATTCCTGCGAGCCGTCATCCACACCCGGAATCAGATGGCTGTGGAAGTCTACCTCCAGAAATGAAAAATCTTCCGGTGCCAGCCCATAATCAGGTTGCGCCTCTTTTTTCTTTTTAAAAAATCCAAACATGATTTAATCAATGGCTCAATTCCTCAATAACCCAATTTCTCAATGGCGGAGCATCCTTTTAACCTTATGAAACATGACTCACGGTGCCAACCGGACAATCTTCCAGCCCGTCTCCGCTTTTTCAAACACAATCCGGTCGTGCATCCGGCTGCTGCGCCCCTGCCAAAACTCGATGCGCACCGGCGACACGCCATAACCGCCCCAGTGCGCCGGTCGCAGCACTTCGGCAGCGCCCGCAAACCGGTCTTCCGATTTCCGGAAATAATCCTCTAAAACGCTCCGGTCGGCTACCTCGCGGCTCTGCGGCGAAGCCCACGCGCCCAACTGACTTCCCCGCGGACGCACTGCGAAATAGGCATCGCTGACAGCTTCGCTCACTTTCTCGACCCCCCCTTCTACCCGCACCTGCCGCTCCAGCTCCGGCCAGAAAAACACCAGCGCCGCACGCCCATTTCCGGAAATTTCCCTTCCTTTATGGCTTTCGTAGTTGGTATAGAAAACAAATTGATCTTCTTCCAATCCTTTTAAAAGCACAATCCGGGCATGTGGATTTCCGGAACGATCGGCTGTCGCCAGCGTCATTGCATTAGGCTCCGGCACACCGGCTGCCAAAGCTTCGTCCAGCCATTTCCGGAAAAAAGCCAATGGATCGGTGCCTGTGTCTTCTTTTTCCAGAGAAGCTTTTTTATAGTCCTGCCGTAGGGCGGCGAGGTCGCTAGGCTGCATTCGCGTTGTCGCGCTTGTCTTTTCCAAACAGGTATTTAGCCATCACGAAGATCAGGGCCAACACCATCAACAAAAAGAAAAGGGCTGTAATAACATAGCCTACTTTATTACCGAAATCATAGAAAGCGCCCAGGGGCAGCATATGCTTTACCATAAAAAGTGTGTTTTGCGCTGCAAGGTACGTTGCAGGCCGGTGTTTTTTAAATGGTTGGTTTTGACGTTCTTTTGTTTTGGATTTAAGGTTTTTCCGTTGCTTTTCCACCGGCATATTCCATTTCTGAAATCGGTGTTGCTTTACGCCGTTACTGCCTTTGGCGGCCCCCACGGCCATCTGGGCATGATGACGCGCACCTTTGTGGAAAAGCGCCGCGACATCACGCCGGAAGAGCTCATCGAGTATAACGCTTTTTGCCAGATGTTGCCCGGCCCTTCCAGCACCCAAACTGTCGTGCTGATTGCCTACAAGCGGGGCGGCGTGCCGCTGGCGATTGCCACGCTGTTATTGTGGATTTTGCCCGCCGGACTGCTGATGACAGCGGCCTCGCTGCTGGTGACGTATCTCAACAAAGACGCGCTTCCCAAAGGCCTTTTTGCCTTGCTTTCGCCCATGTCGCTGGGCTTTGTGGCCTATGCCGCGCTGCACATGATGCGCACTTCCGTGCGCCACCCCGCTACTTGGGGCATTATGGGCGGCGCGTTGCTGGCTACGCTGATGATCCGCTCGCCCTGGGTGTTTCCGGTTGTGTTGCTGATTTCCGGAATGGTAGCCAATTTTTCCAGCAAGCGGATTCCGGCAACGACGGCACCTACGCGGCGGATTCATTGGAGCAACCTGTGGCTTTTTGCGCTGTTGTTTATCCTGGCCGGGGTGCTGTCGGAGGCCGCGCGGGTGGGCGGCTGGCCTCATGCCCGCCTGTTCAATTTGTTTGAAAACTTTTATCGTTTCGGGTCTATCGTTTTTGGTGGCGGACAGGTGCTGCTGCCGATGATGCTGTATCAGTTTGTGGATCTGCAGGCCGAGCGCGGACTGGTGCCCCTGCTTTCTACCGGCGACCTGCTTACCGGCTATGGACTGGTGCAGGCGGTTCCCGGACCGGTGTTTTCGCTCAGCAGCTACGTCGGCTCGCTGGTGATGGATGGCGATGGCCCCGGTTGGCAGGTGATGGGGGCGCTGGTGGCCACGATTGGTGTTTTCCTGCCCAGCACGCTGATTCTTTTGTTTTTATTTCCGGTCTATCAAAACCTGAAAAGCCACGCAGCTGTTTTCCGGGCGCTGGAAGGCATTTACGCCGCCATCGTAGGCGTTATCTGGGCTTCCGGAATTGTATTGTTTAATCACTTAGACCAGCCGCCGCTGCGCTCCGTGGTGGTGGTCATTCTCACGTTTTGCCTCTTGCGCTTTACCCGTATTCCTGCGCCCCTCATCGTGGCCCTGTGTATTCTCGGCGGCGCGGTTTTTTGCTGAGGTATAAAAAAAGACCCGTCAGGTTTCAAAAACCTGACG
>JAEWBT010000081.1 GCA_023391015.1 Bacteroidota bacterium | reverse complement strand
ACTTTTGGGATCGTGGGCTGGGTCAGATGTTTATAAGTGACTGGCGAAAAACAAGGCGGGGGGATCTACAACGACTATAGCGGCGTGGCGGTGAGGGCTTGTGCCTTCTCGGCGAATATGGCAGTGGATGGTGGCGGGATCTACAACAACGTGTGTAATCTTTTAGTGGAGACCTGTGTTTTTTCGGCCAACACCGCGAGCAGCAATGGCGGGGGGATGTACGTCGACTATAGCAACCTTCCGGTAAATTCCTGCACCTTCACGGGCAATACGGCCGGCAACAGGGGCGGCGGGCTCTATTACGCCTATTTCCCGATCAACGGCGGTAATACAATCACGAACTGTATTTTAACGAACAATACGGGCGGCTATGTCAACCAGCAAAATATCCACAACAATAGTTCACGCTCCGGTCTCACGGTGAGTTACTCCGTCGTCGGTGACTACAGCACCACCGTTTCCAACAACCAATACACCTCCGGTGCGGGCATCATCGCCGCCGATCCGCTGTTTGCCAATGCTTCCAGCCCGATAGGCGCAGACGGCCTTTTTCGGACGGCTGACGACGGCCTGCGCCTGCAATCCTGCAGCCCGGCGCTCAATACGGGAACGGGAGCCACACCTGCGACCGATATTTCCGGAAATAATCGGGTCGGGGCGATAGACCTGGGCGCTTACGAATATCAGGGCAGCCCTTCCGCAACGCTTGCCGCTTCCATCACCACGGATACACGCAGTCCGCAGGGCGGCAGCGCCGTGACTTTCGGAAACTGTGGCGCGCTCATTGCTACCCTTGCCCCATCGGGTGTGGCTCCGGTGAGTGGTAGCATCACGGCTCAAGTTTACGTCCAATCTACTGCGCCCAGTATCAACCAGACCTCATATGTGCGCCGTCACTATGATATTTCGCCTGCAACAAACCCTGACAATACCACCGCACAAATCACGTTGTACTTCACCCAGGCCGACTTTGATGATTACAACACGGCGCGGGGCAGTTTGCCGCCGCTCCCCGTAGATGCCACTGATGCGGCAAACAATAAGGCCAATCTGCGCATTACGCAGGAACATGGAACTTCCGCCACCGGCCTGCCCGGCAGCTACAGCGGCTGGAGCGGCGCTGGCCCGGCTAAAGTGTTGATTACACCCACGAGCGTGAGCTGGAATAACTCTTTTTCGCGTTGGGAAGTGGCTTTTCCGGTAAATGGCTTTTCCGGCTTTTTTGCGACCAGCGCCATCAGCACACCCTTGCCGCTGGAGCTACTGCACTTCAGCGCCCGGCGTGTCGGAGAGAACGCTAACCAGTTGGACTGGGCTACCGGCGAAGAAGAAGAGGCAACCAGCTTTGTGGTAGAGCGCAGCGGGAATGCCCGGGACTTTATCGCTATTGGCGTTATTTCCGGAAAAGGGGTCGGCAGCACTTACCGGTTTGACGATCATGCACCTTTGGCGGGAGACAACTATTATCGTTTAATGATAAGGGAAGCCGGAAAAAGTAGCTACAGCAAAACGGTGTTGGTGAAAGGATCCGGAACCGTTCCGGGCGAGGTGCAGCTATCGCCCAACCCGGCTCCCGACCGGGTAAAGATTGTTTGCACGGATAAAACGCTGGAAGGCAGTAAGGCAAGTGTTTGGAGTGCCGAAGGCCGCTTCATGGCAACCTTTGTTCTGGCAGAAGAAACGGTATTGGATGTGAGCGAATGGACAACAGGTATGTACCTGTTGCGCCTCGCCAATGGCAGCACCCTGCGATTGATAAAGCAATAAAGTCTCAAAAGGAAGGCTTTCTCAGTAGATTGCAGTTTCCGGAAAAAACAACCGTTTCGCCGTTCGTAAAACCGGACGCTTTATTTTAATTAAAACCACATGCAAGGTTTCTGGTCCGCCTTTGGACGCTTCACTCTCTGGACGGGAACATACCTGCTGCTTTGTTTTTACGCTGCAACTGCCCAATACAATGCTTCTTTTGACAGCGCCTATCAAAGTGCGGAAGCGCTGCCCGATGCCCGCACCCGGCTTGGCCGCTTGACAAAGCTGGTGGATCAATCCTACGAAGGCAGTCCTTTCCAAACCATTTCTTTTGGAAAAATCCTGCTGCAAACCGCAAAAGAAGCCGGTGGCGATACGGACCGCTATGCCGCTCACATCACTCTCTCTACCGGCTACGCCCGCGCCGGTAATTACAGCGAGGCCATCGACAACGGATTAAAAGCAGTAGCTATCGCTCGAAAACGAAAGGACTACCCCCGGCAGATTCGTGCCTTGCAATCGGTCGCCTTTACTTACGGCACGATGGGCCTCGTGAGCGGCGACACCACCGACCAGCAAAAAGGCCTGCGCCAGTGCGAAGAAGCGATGCAACTGGTGAAAACGCATGGCATTGCCGAAGAAGAAGCTTACACGCTGACCGTTGCCGCCGACCTGCACGCCATGTTTGGCGAATACGATACAGCCATTGGCCTGTACCGCCAGGCGATTGCGGCACACCAGAAACAAGGACAGAACATTCCCCTACCCCTTTACCTGAATCTGGGCAACGCACTGGATCTTGCTAAAGATTACGAAGGTTCTTTTGCTGCCTATAAATCCGCCGACAGCATTAATGAGAAATCCGGAAACAGCCCTTTTTACGCTATTAAAATCGCATCTAACCGCGCCATTCTTTACAACGACAGGGGCAACCCGGAAGAAAGCGAACGCGAGGCGCTGGCCGTTTTGGAAAAAGCCCGTAAAATGGGCGCAACGGATGTGGAAGTGGATATGCTGGCTCATCTTCAAAAGCTATCCCGGTCGCAGGGCCGTTTTGACCAGGCGCTGTCTTTTGGCGATTCGCTGGCAGCGGTCAAAGAGCGAATGCTGAATGCAGACAAGGCAGGCCAGGTAGCTGAAATGCAGGCCCGCTACGATGCCGGTGTAAAGGATCAGCAAATCGCCGGCCAACAAGTCACCATCCATCAAAAAGGGAAACTGAATACCTTACTCTGGACGGGCATTGCCCTGCTTTTCCTTCTGGGATGCGCTGCTTTTATTGGCCTTACCCGCAGTCGCCGCCTCAACCGATTGTTGAAGGAACAACGACAGCTTCTGGCCCATCAAAAAGAAGCGCTGCAAAAGGCCAACGAAGCCAAAGACCAGCTTTTCACACTCCTGAGCCACGATATGCGCGTGCCGCTCAACTCGCTGATTGCCTACGCCACGCTTCTGGACCAACAGGGCGACTTACCGCCGGAAAAAATCAAAAAATACAACGCCAACCTGCGTCAGGCCCTGAGCGACACGACGGTGCTGATGGAAAACCTCTTGCAGTTCGTCAAAACCCAGATGCAGGCACTCCGCCCCTACCCCGAAGCCATCCCGCTGACCGAAGTTTTAGCCCGGGTTATTCGCCTGTTGCAACCAGCTCTGGATCAGAAAGGCCTGCGCTTAGAAACTGATTTTGACCCCAGCGCAACCGCCCTTGCCGACGAAGACATGACTGAAGTGATTTTGCGCAACCTCTTGAGCAATGCCATTAAATTTTCGAACGCCGGACAGCAGATTACTTTGTCTGTAAAAACAGCGGATGATCAAACCGTTTGCTGCACGGTTTCAGACACGGGAACCGGTATGTCACCCGAACTGGCAACACAGTGGAATGATGCTGCACATCAACAGATAGCCGTTCGCAGCCGGCCCGGCACGCAGCACGAAAAAGGTGCAGGCCTCGGGATGATGCTTTGCAAAACCTTTACCCGCGCCATGAACGGCCAATTGGCCGTAGAAAGCCGTGAAGAAAAAGGTACCGTTTGCACCCTGTGCCTGCCGCAAGCCATTTAGGAATTACTGACAGGGTTATCCAAGTCCCATAGGGACGCAGGTTTAGTAGCATTTTCCGGAAATAACAGGTAAAAGTCCCGTAGGGACGCAGGTTTGGTTAGCGCTGACCAAACCTGCATCCCTACGGGACTTCTTAAAAAAAAGATTGGTTCTCTACCAAACCTGCGCCCCTATGGGGCTAAATCTATAATGTCTTATGTCAGTTTTTTAATCAGCGAGCCTGATCGGGGCGGTTGGTTTTGCGCCCCAGCGTGGGAAAGGCGGCCATCCGGTCGGCAAGTGCTTTGCGGTAGCTATCGCCGATAGGCACTTCATATTTTCCGGAAAGCACAACCTCGTCCTTTCGGATCAGGCCAACAAGATTCCAGTTGACCAGATAAGCTTTATGGATACGAACAAACCGCCCCGGTGGTAATTGTTCTTCCAATTGTTTCAACGTTACCAGCACCATCAACTGCGTTTCATCCTCTAAATGCAATACGGAATAATTACCCTTGCTTTCAACATAAACAATCGCCTCCGGCGTGAGCCGGTTGATGCCTTCAGAAGTGCGCACGACGAACTGCTCTTCAACAAGCTTTTCTGCTTTCGGCCCGCGCTGCTTCACCGCTTCAATGGCTTTTCCCAGGGCGCGGTACAACCGTTCCGGACTAACGGGCTTACGGATAAAATCAACCCCATCCAGGTCGTAGCTGTCGGCGGCATACCCGCTGTGGGCGCTGATAAAAACAAAAACCGGCGGCTGGGGCAGGCTTTTGAGCAACCCGATTCCGGAAAGCTCGGGCATGTCCACGTCGGTAAAGGCAATGTCCACCGGATGTTGTTGCAGAAACTGCCGCGCTTGTAGACCGTTTTCAAAAATACCGGCAATTTCTACCTCGCCCATTTTCAAGAGCAGCACTTCCAGCAAGTCGCGCTCCACTGCGTTGTCTTCCACAACGATGCACTGGTATTTCATGGCAGACGTTGGCACGGAAAATTCGGTTTAAAAATTTGCGCCATATACCTTAAGCTCACTTCCACTTTGTCGCAGTGTGTTGGAAACGGCATTCAATAAGCTAAAAAGGGAGCGCATTCTATAAAGAATGCTTTCACCCAAAAAATCCTTGCATTTCCGGAAATTACAAACATTCTTACTGGATTCTTTTGTATTGCTGGAGAATCGTTCCGGTATCGGGCCGACCCGTTGTTGGGTACAACGTATCGAAAGCCGTATAGTAGTCGGCAGTGATGTTAGAAATGGTCATAGCTTCCTGCCGCCCGGTGTAATTCTGCACCAACACATCGCCATAAAGCTCCCACCTAAAAGACTCCTGCGTTACCGTCTCGCCGCTGCATAGCTGCCCGTAAAAGGCCCGGCCACTGCTATCGGCATTATACTCATAATAATCGTCCAAAGCACACTGGCTCATGGAATCGCGGATCATCACCTGAACGGAAACCGGCTGTCCACCCCGGTAATACTTAATGGTATAATTATCCAGCTGCCATTTGCCCAGCAAGGTAGGCGTCGGCTCTACCGGACCGCTGGTATCTTTACTACAGGAAGCCAAAAGTGCCACTGCACAGGCGAGGAAGAGAAAGTTTTTTTTCATGAGAGAGCATTTAAAAGAGTTGAAAAGTTATACATCCCGAAGGCCGCAAAATACAGCAGGACCTGGCAGAATCGGCCTTTCCGGAAATCCAGTCCTGAAGGGCCGTTTTATTGCGCTAGCTGCACTTCCATGATGGCCCCCTTGCCTTTGCCACCTTCGGTAGAAATATAAAACGCACCATCTGGGGTAAAAGCCAATCCTTCGGCCTGGGGAAAATCTTTTTTATCCAGCGTGTAAACGCTTTTCGAAACACCGGAAGCATCCAAAACATACAGCAAATAAGCTGGTCCGTCCAGCACATACAAGTCGCCGGTATTGGGGTGTAACGCAATTTCGGAAGGTCGGATTTCCGGGTCTTTCTTTTTCTTCTTTTTAGCAACCGCCGCTTCCCCGCTGGCCGACAACTGATAAACAGGCTGGGTAGCCAGGCTATTGGTTTTGAGGTCGTAGGCATAAACGCTTTTGGTATCGGCGCTGGTGAGGTCTTTTCCTTTTACCGAAATCAAGAGGCGATTTCCCTTTGCGTCATAAGTCAGGCCTTCGGTGTCTTGCTTTTTGCCCAAGGGCGTCGCATGGGGCCGGACGGCAGGCGTACCACTATTAAAATTTGCGACCTCAAAAAGCTGGCCGTCGGCACGCAGCACCCAAGCCGTTTCGCCCACAATCGCAATCCCTTCATAGTCGCCGGGACCAGAGAATTGAATTTCTTTTTCCACTTTTCCGGAAGCCGGATTTACAAGAAAGATAATTCCGTCCTCATCCTGAATGGCAGCCAACAGGTTTTTATAGGGCGCAATGCCGGAAATCTCCGTCAGGCTTGCCGGCATTTCCCAGCGCTGCAAAACAGCCGCTGACCGGGCATTTTCAGTTTCCATTTTGTTTTTTTGGGGCTGGCCGTTCGCCTCGCAGCCCGTAGCTGCCAACAGCAATCCTGCCAGGCCAAAATTCATTATTTTCCGGAAATACAAGCTCATCTTCATAGGGTTCTGGAATTCGCAAAAGGCCTTTTAAGACCTTATTGACCACCCATGGTTTCAAAATTCATACCCGGTAATCCAACCCCAAGCTGGAATGATTTTACAGGTTCCCGGATTTTCCCCTTCAAAACCCTACTTATGAAAAACAACGGCAAACACGTGCTGCTCACCGGCGGCACCAGCGGCATCGGACATGAACTGGCAAAGCTTTTTGCTAAAGACGGATATAACCTCACCATCGTAGCGCGGACGGAAAGCGATCTCGTGCGCGTAGCCGACGAGCTGCGCGGACTCGGGGCCCCACAGGTGCGCACCATTTCCAAAGATCTGATGGACCCACGTGGCCCGTTTGAAGTATGCGAAATGGTAACTGAGCCGGTAGACATTCTTGTAAACGACGCCGGGCAAGGCGCCTGGGGCGAGTTTCTGGACATCGATATTCAGCGGGAACTCAGCATTATCCGCCTCAACATTGATGCCTATATCGTTCTCACCAAGCACTTCCTGGCGCAAATGGTGGAGCGCGGTTCCGGAAAAGTGCTCAATGTCGCTTCTATTGCCGGTAAAATTCCGGGACCCTTGCAGGCCGTTTACCACGCCACCAAAGCCTTTGTGCTTTCCTGGAGCGAAGCGGTGAAGTTTGAAATCCGCGACGCCAAAGGCGTAACCATCACCGACCTGCTGCCCGGCGCAACCGATACCGATTTCTTTCACAAAGCCGGCATGGAACAGGCCGTGGTAGTGCAGGAAGATAAGCTGGCACCGCCTGCTGATGTGGCAAAAGACGGCTACGACGCCCTGATGAAAGGTGAAGACCGCGTGATC
>JAEWBT010000126.1 GCA_023391015.1 Bacteroidota bacterium | reverse complement strand
CGGTCGCTTCGGGCTTTAAGAAGCACCGCACATGCAGCGGGATCCCTGCGTTTTGGAGCGGCTGAATGGTTTTGGGGTGGATGACCTGCGCCCCATAAAACGCCATTTCAATCACTTCGGCGTAGGTGATGGCTTCAATCTTCACGGTATTGGGGAACAGGCGCGGGTCGGCGTTTTGCAACCCTTCCACGTCTTTCCAAATGGTGAGCGATTCGGCGCCCAAGGCGGCAGCGAGCAGCGCGGCGCTGTAGTCGGAGCCTTCGCGGCCGAGTGTCACCGAAGCATTATCGGGCGTGGCGCCGATAAAGCCTTGAGTAAGAAAGATTTTTCCGGAATCCAGCGCCGGGCGCGCCACTTTTTGGATTTGCGCAAAGCTGGTTGCCACATCTACTTTGCCTTCCCGGAAACGCTCGTCGGTGCGGATGAGGTCGCGGGCGTCGGCCCATTGGGTTGGAATTCCTTTATCTTCCAACAAAGCGGCGAAAATGCGGGACGACAGCAGCTCGCCGGTGCATACAATCTGGTCGTAGTGGTAGTCGGGACTGCGGGTGCCGCACTCGTCAATCGCCCATTGCAGCTCGGTAAAGGTCTCGGCGAGGTTGGCTTCCAGGGCTTCAAAAGCTTTGGGCGAAAGCACGGCTTGGGCGTAGGCCCGGTGAGCTTCTTCAATCTCGGTTGCTTTTTGGTAGGCAGTTTCTTTATCGCCTCCGCAGGCGGCAAAGGCAACGGATTCCAGCGCATTGGTGGTTTTCCCCATTGCCGAAACCACGACGGCCAGCGGCCTGCCGGCGTTTTGAAGCAAGGGCAAAAGCGCGGCCATGTTTTCGGGCGTTTGAATGGACGCACCGCCGAATTTGTAAACAAGCATAGTTGGAACTGCGAAGCTACGGAGCACCGCCGATGGCGGGGTTGGAATGTCCCGCAAGCGGGCCGTTGGAAGGTTGGATGCTTCGCGTTGGAGCCTTCGGCGTTTTGGGGACCTGACAGGTGGAGGACCGAAGGGACGCAGATGTCTGTCAGGCCAGAAGCACATTTTCCGGAAAAAGCTTACCCTTTGCATCTCGCGCGGGAGTTAGCGAAGCGCTCCCGTGTGTAAGGAATAGCCAGTCTCCGACTGGCTAGAAGGGGCAGTCACAGACTGCCAACTTCTATAGACACGAGTGCCGCTGCGCTAACACTCGCGCCAGAAGAGCGGTGGCGTTCGTTGTGTCAGGTTAAGTTTGCAGGATTTGTAGGTTTGGAGCTTTGCGTAACCTTGCTTGATGTTCTGCCAGAGAAGTGTAGGCTCGGCGGCGAATTTCATGTCCAAACAGTGTCACGGAAAAAATTTTGTCTGGTTCCTCGTGTTTTCCTTCTATTATTCGTGCCGTGCTAATCCCGCGTTCTATCTCTTGGGCGATTTGCTGCCGTGAGTATTTCTGCCTTAGAATGTCCCGTAATTTGTAAGCCGCTTTGTCAGCAAACGATTCGCCCGACATGAAATAATCAAACAGTCGGCAAACGGCTTTTACCGTATCGCCAAATTGTAGATAATGGTCGGCGTATTTAAGGGACAAAAAAGTGCGGTACATAATCATCCCATTAGCGCAACCACCGTAGGTTGGCAGAAATGCTGAGTCCGCAAGTTGCAAGTATCGCAATGAAGAAGTTCTATTACCTTGAAGTCTGTAGACCTCGCTAAGCAGGACGCATACGTCAGCTTTGGCCGAAGCAAATTGGTAGCGTGTTACAAGATTGTCGAACGAATCTATATTGCTCCATGTGAAAGAATCCTTTGGCTTAAAACGGAAAGCATATTGAAGTTTCGTCAGCGCAGAGTCGTACTGTTTCCTGTTGATATAAATCTCGGCAAGTCTTTGATTTAAAATCAGTAATAAACCACTAGTAGGATTTTGATTGCTAAACTGTTCCAAAGCAGCAACAGCTTGGGTGGTATCAGCTTTTTTCAAAGCCTTGGACGCTGTTGCAAGCAAAGACAAATCCGACTGGCCCACACAGTTAAACTGCGTTAGGCAGGTAAAGAATAATAGGGTTAGTCTAAATCGCAAAGCTTTTTGTTTCGGCAAATAATGTCCCACACAAATATGGTAAGCATTCCATCCTTATAAACATTAGGTCGCGACATGACCATTCGTGAAACGTCGTTTCGGTAGCTCCAGAACTTCTACTCTTTAGTTTGTCACCCCGCCGAAAGGCGGGGTCTCACAAGAAGCCTTTGAGATTCCGCCTTACGGCGGAATGACAAAATAGGGTGTAAGGTTTAAACGGAATTTCCGGAAAATCCGCCTAAAAACTAAAACCTCAACCCTACTTAAAAATCTCTTCCACACTCAACGGCCGCTCGGCTTCCCGCCAGATAAACCGCGGCAGGCGCATCTCCGAAAGATTTACACCGGTCAGGGGCATCATCTTCTGCTTGACGTCGGATTCCAATAAAATCGTTTGCAGGTCGCCGTCGCCGAACAGGACAGTCATGCGCTCACTGGTGGCTTTGTTCACGCCGAGGTACGCGCCGCTGTCGTCTTTAGGGTAATAAATGCTTTCGGCTTCGGGCCACACCACGATGTGCGTCATTTCGCCGTTTTGGAAATAACCGGTGAGGGTTTTGCCCTGCACCTGATCGAAAATGGCGGCTTTCACCGGGCCGGTACGCGAGGCTACAAAAGCATTATTGGGCACGAAAACGCGGCGAATGGTTCCGCTGTCGTTTTGCATCAGCAGCGTGTCGCCGGTAATCTGCGACTGGCGCGACCACGCCACCGGGTCTTTCATCAACCGTAAAGTAGAATCGCGGCGGGTATAGGAAATACTGTCGCAACGCGCCTGCAGCGAATCCGAAAACACAAGCACGTGGTGAAAGCCAATAAAGGCGTGGGACGTGTCGGTAGGTGCGGTTGAGCTGTCGGTGAGCGCGAACGTTGTATCCGTTACAGGGGCCTTCGCCTTGCGGTTTTTGGCTTTGGAATTTTCCGGAATTTTGGTTTTGATTTGGGGAAAACGGCGGGTCTTTTGCCATTCCAACACCCCGGAATAGGTGGCGCTGAAAAACGTGTCGGCCCGCATGTAAAGGGTGTCTTTCTCGCCTTCTTTGCGCAAAACCGGCTTTTGGGTGGCCAGCAGGGTTTTGGTTTTCTCGTTGACGATGGCGTGGTTGCTCCACATCGTAAGCTTCTGGGCCGTATCCAGCGCTTTCACCTTTCCCTTCGCAATGCCGTTGCCGGTTTTGCGGTCGTAGTCCAGCGTATCGCCTTCCACGTATTGCGCGCCGCTGCGCACCGAAGAACGCTTCGTGAAATGAGCCACTTCTGCCTTGGAATCATAGAAACCGGACGTCGTATTCAGCTCGCTTTTGTCGTTTTTCACCACCGACGGACCGTAGAAAAGCACCACTTTCGTCGCCGTGTTGTAGCCCAAATCATCGGAAACAACGTTGTAAGACGTATCCGAAACCAACACGTCGCCGGTGAAGCGCGCGTCTTTGGAGCGGGTGTTGTACCAGCCGGTGTTGCTTGTGAGCGTGGTAGAAACGGTTTGGAGTGTGCCGCCGTTGTCGTAAGTCCCGATTTTGGTGCCGGTGTTGTAGGTCAGGTTTTCGCACCAAAGGTTGTCGGTGCCGTTAAGGAGATGGACGTTTCCCCGCAAAAAAGCCACTTTGGTGTTGCCGGTGTATTTGAGATAATCTGAAGAAACTTCCGTTCCGCCGGGTTGAATAATCCGGACATTATTAAATGCCTCCAGGTTATTGGCGGCGAGGTCGATATAAGCGCTGTCGCAGTAGAAAAGGGTGCCGCCCTGTTCCAGCTGCACGTCGCCAATCAGTTTGTTCAGCGAACGACCGTCTTGCTGCACGGCTTCAAAAAGGCGCGCATGGTTGATGTTTACGGTTACCTGATTGCTGTTTCCGGCGGGCGTCTGGGCAATCAATTTTCCGGAAATCGCCCCTAAAACCACCAGCAAAAAGGGCAGCAGGAAGCTGTATTTCCGGAAAAAGAGACTTTTCATAAAGAGATTAATAAGCTAAACAGACCTCAAAGTAATTATCACGCCGCTTTTGGCCTCCCCAACCCCTCCGAAGGAGGGGCTTTTCCCCTTTTCTCTATGCTGTCACCCCGCTCCTTCGGAGAGGGGACGGGGGGTGAGGCATTTACGGCAACACGGTTTGCGCCCGCCGACCAAAAATATTGACGTTGATATAGCGGCCCGGATGCTTGCGCAAATCCTCGGCCAAGCGCGAAAATTCGGCAGCCGACTGGCTAAGGTTGTCATACAACGCTTTGTCCTGCACCAGCTTTCCCAGCGAGCCATCGCCGTTTTCGATCTGGCGCAGCAGGCTGTTGATATTACCGGCCACGTCCTGCAATTGCTGCACGGTTTGCGCAATCGGTGCGTCCTTCAGACGGCTGCTGAGGAGGTTCAGATTCGTAAGCGTCGAGTCGATATTGGAACGGTTGGCAGCCAGCATGGCGGTCGTCTGCTCGGCGTTATCGATGGTGCGGCCCAAGGCGGCACTTTTGCTTTTCAAGGTTCCGGAAACAGACGAAAAATTTTGCATCGTGGCGTCCAGCGAAGCAACCGCGTGAGCCAGTCGCAGCCGCGTATCCTCGCTAAAAACGGTGTTGACGCCCGTAAGCAAAGTGTCTAAGTGCAACGTAATGCGCTGCACATTGCGCAGAATCGGTTTTAGTTCTTCGGTGAGCGCGTCCATTTTTCCGGGCTCCACGGCAGCGGGCAGAATCGCACCACTTTGCAGCGTTTCGGTACTTTGGCCCAGTTCCAGCCGGATGCCCTTGGCGCCCATCAGATCCACGCTGTACAGGGTTGCGACCGTGCCGCGCGGCAGGGGATATTTATCTTTTACCGCCATTGCCACCCGGATGCCGCCGTCGTCGGCCAGCTCGATGGCGCGCACGCGGCCCACCATCATGCCCCGGATCGTGACCAGCGAAGAGGATTGCAAACCCTGCACGCTTTCAAAATGGGTATAGAAAACC
>JAEWBT010000121.1 GCA_023391015.1 Bacteroidota bacterium | reverse complement strand
CACCGGATATACGATCCCTTGGACCGGAGACGGCCAAAAAGTTTTCAACGGGGGGCTTTTGATCAATGGGGAAATGAGGTTTAATAACAATACCCCTTTCGTAATTTCCGGTACCAATACCACTCTGGCGGGTTCCGGAACCATTACATTGGGAACCGGCACCGGTGCCAATACAGGCGGTATGAGCATTGCTTCCGGTGCAAACGTGCAATTACTGTCAGATGTGACTATCAATGGCGTCAGCACGCTCACCGCTACCCTCAGCGGCACCCTCAATACCAACGGCCACAAGATTTCCGGAACCGCCAAATTCGCCACCGCTGCGGGCAGCACCCTGGTCGTGACTGATGCCGCAGGCCTTACCGGCAGCGGCACTTCCGGAAATATTCAAACCACTGGTACCCGCACCTTCAATACCAGCGGCAACTACATCTACCGCGGCACTGCTGCGCAGGCCACCGGCGATGGACTGACCGGCTCGGCTACCCTCGAAATCGACAACGCCGCCGGGGTAACGCTCTCCGCTGCCCACACCGCTACCACCGGCCTGACGCTGACTTCCGGAAATCTGACTACGACCACGACCAACCTGCTGACCCTCGGCAGCGCAGCCGTACTCACCGGCGGCTCGGCCACGGCTTTTGTGGCTGGACCGTTGAAGCGCGCCACCGCCGCTGCCACCGACTTTTTATTTCCTATCGGCAAGCCGGGTGACTATGCGCCGGTAACCATTACCCCGCAAACCGCCACCACCAGCGACTATACCGCTGAATATTTCAACGGTGCGCAGCTTACGCCTAACCGGGGCAATAAAGCTGCTTCCCTGAAGTATGTTGCTGCCAACGAATATTTCGACATTAGTCGCGGCACCGGCGCAGATGCCAAAGTCACCCTTACTTATACCACCGCTGCCCAGGTAACCGACCCGAGCACGCTCGTGGTGGCCCACTACACCGGCGGGCAGTGGGTTTCGGAAGGCGGCACGGCTACCGGAAACAACAATTCCGGAACGGTTATTTCCGGAAATTTCGTATCTTCTTTCTCGCCTTTTGCCCTCGGCAGCACCTCTGCGGCCCAGCCGTTGCCCTTGCAGCTGCTTTCTTTCTCGGCGCGTCCGGCAGCCCGCGCAGCCCTTCTGGATTGGGAGCTGGCTACCCCCGACGGCGGCGAGCAGATCGTGGTGGAGCGCAGCAACGATGGCAGCGATTTCACAGCATTAGGGCGTTTTGATCTCACAAAAGAAACCCCGCTTCGCCAGCGTTTTACGGATGAAAGCCCACTGACCGGCCCGAATTATTATCGCCTGCGCATCACTGGCGTAGATGGTGTGGTAACTCACAGCCCAGTGCGCACGCTTCATTTTGGTGCAGTGGCAACTTCTGACCTGCGTCTGTATCCCAATCCGGCGCACGATGTTTTAAATCTGGAATGGACCAGCACTGAAGCGCCGGCCCACATTCAGCTATTTACATCGGCAGGCCGGTTGGTATTGTCTGAAAAAGTGGTGGATAAGGCCAACGCCTCGCTTTCGGTTTCCGGCTTGGTGCCAGGCGTGTATTGGGTTGTTTTGGAGCAGGCCGGAAAAACAGAGCGTCGCCAGGTGCAGATTGGGCATTAAGAGTTCTGCATACGTTTTGAAAAAGCGTTTCCCCAATACCGGGGAAACGCTTTTTTATTTCCGGAAATAAGGCTGCTTTTTCCGGAAAAGACAGATCTCCTGACACCGATAAGGTGTTCTGGAAAATTCTGGGTTGCCCCGGCTATCACAACGGATTTCCGGCTTTTGATGCTTGCGGAAAAGCCCAAAGATTTTTTTGGCGGATTGTAGAACGTGCTGCTATCTTTGCGCACCTTTTGAGACCAACGCTGGTTGTTTCTGGAAAGTCAGGGGGGAATTAGCTCATTTGGTAGAGCGCTTGCATGGCATGCAAGAGGTGACCGGTTCGATTCCGGTATTCTCCACTAAAAAGCCGTAAAGTATTACACAACAATACTTTACGGCTTTCTTTTTTGGTGCCGCTGGCGCACTTTCCAAATGTCCCCGGATGCCCTGCGATCAGATTTGAATTTCCGGAAATTAGAGGCATAAAAAATAATGGGAGAGTTACCCTGAGCATTCTGCCCGTTTCCGTCTAAAAGAGTTGGTAATGTCGCTTCTGTAAAAGGGCAGGTGTGATTATGGAATCCTAAAAACAGGAAAAAATTTCGTACATTTGCACCCTTTCCGGCGCGTGCCCTCTGCCCAAAGGGCCGCTTTTGCTATTGCCGGAATCTTAAACTACTGAATGCCACCAACCACAAAAACACCACGACTTCCTGCTGCTGCCAAAGAATTTAACGTCGGTACTGAAACCATCGTTGAGTTGCTGGCGGGCAAGGGGTTTGATATTACGAATAGTCCCGGATTTAAGTTAACCGAAGATATGTACTCGGTGCTGGAGCAGGAGTATGCCCAGGACCGTGCGACCAAGAAGAAGAGCGACGAGATTGTATTGGTGCAGCGCGCCGCTGCCGAGGCTAAAAAGGGCAGTGCTAAAAAAGAAGAGGCACCTGCTCCTAAAAGCACTGCAAAAAACAAGGCTGCTGCCGAAGCACCAGCCACGCCGGAAGAATCTTTCGCCCCTGCGGAGCCGGAAGCTCAAACCGCGCCATCGGAAGAAATACCTGCTGCTCCTGTAACAGAGATACCGGCATCCAACGAGGTGCCTCAGCCGACAGTTGCAGAAGCGCCCGTTCAAGCAGCGCCAGAGCAGCCAGAAGCTGTTACGCCTGTTGAAACAGAAACCGCTGCCGCGCCCGAAAGAGAAGTGCCGGCTCCTGCTATTGAAGAGCCTGCTGCGCCGAGCGCCCCGGCCACGCCGGAAGCACCCGTTACCGAGCCAGAACCGGAAACGCCGGTTGAAGGTACCGAACGCCCCAACCCCGCTCTGCCGCATGTGGTGGGTAAGATTGATCTGAGCGCTATCAATCAATCATCACGGCCCAAAAAAGGCGCTGCTAAAAAGCCTGAAAAGCAAGCCAAAGCGGAAGCACCCAAGCGCGAAGACCGTCCCCGACCGGTTGCGCCTAAAAAGGAAACGCCAACTGCTGCTCCGGCCAAGCCGGCACCCGTAGCCAGTCAGCCCACACCACCCGCGCCGCCTGCCGAACCGGCCAAGCCCGAGCACATCGCGATGAACGCACCGAAGCTCGAAGGACCGAAAATCCTCGGTAAAATCGAGCTGCCCGCAGCCGGTGATTCGGGTCGCCGCCAGCGCCAACGCATTCCGGTGGCCAAGCGCCCCGATACGTTCCGCCCCGGTGGTGCCGACCGCAACAACCAAGGTGGCAACAACCAAAACCGAGGTGGACAGCAAGGCGGCAACCGCACGGGTGGACCCGGTGGAAACCGCGCCGGCGGCAATCGCCCGGGTGGTGGCAACAACCGCGGCGGACAACCCGGAGGCCAGCCGCGTGAAATTGATAAAAAAGAAATTCAGGATAAAATCCGCGCTACGCAGGCCAAGCTTTCGGGCGGCCGCGGCAAGGGTAAAAAATCCTCGCAATACCGCCGCGACAAGCGCGAGGCCATGGCCGAGCGCCGTGCCAACGAGAACGCCGGCGAAGACAACATCATCCAGGTAACCGAGTTTATCTCGGTGTCGGAACTGGCCAATCTGCTCGATGTATCGTTTGCCGATGTGATCAGCAAGTGTATGGGACTGGGCATCATGGTGTCTATCAACCAGCGCCTCGACGCGGAAGTGATTGAACTCGTAGCCAACGAGTTTGGATACGAAGTGCAGTTTATCAACCTCGATCAGGAAAAAGACGAGGAGGAAGAAGTGGTGGACAGCGCCGAAGACCTCCAACCGCGTGCCCCGATTGTAACCATCATGGGCCACGTAGACCACGGTAAAACCTCGTTGCTGGATTACATCCGCAATGCCAACGTGGTATCCGGTGAGGCTGGTGGGATTACCCAGCACATTGGTGCCTACCGCGTGAAAACGCCGTCCGGAAAACCCATTACCTTCCTCGATACGCCGGGTCACGAAGCGTTTACCGCCATGCGGGCCCGCGGTGCCAAGGTGGCCGACGTGGCCGTGATCGTGATTGCTGCGGATGATGCCATCATGCCGCAAACACGCGAAGCCATCTCCCACGCGCAGGCCGCTAACCTGCCGATGATTTTTGCCCTCAACAAAATCGATAAGGAAGGCGCCAATCCGGAAAAAATCCGTGAACAGCTTTCTGCCATGAACATTCTGGTGGAAGAGTGGGGCGGTAAGTTCCAAAGCCAGGAAATCTCGGCTAAGAAAGGGCTAAACATTGACCTGCTGCTGGAAAAGATCGGTCTGGAAGCCGAACTGCTTGACCTCACCGCCAACCCGGCGCGCGAAGGCAGCGGCTCTGTGATTGAAGCTTCGCTGGATAAAGGCCGTGGCTACGTAAGTACGATTCTGGTGCAGAATGGAACGCTGAAGCAAGGCGAGATGATTGTAACCGGTCAGTATTACGGTAAAATCAAAGCCATGTTCAACGAGCGCGGACAACGCGTCACCAGTGCCGAGCCTTCTACGCCGGTGCAGGTGCTGGGCCTCAACGGTGCGCCGCAGGCAGGGGAGAAGTTTAAGGTCTATGAAGCTGAAGACGACGCCAAGAATGTAGCCAACAAGCGTGCCCAGATCCTGCGCGAGCAAGGCATCCGTGCCCGCAAGCACCTGACGCTTGACGAGATTGGCCGCCGTCTGGCACTGGGCAACTTTAAAGAACTGCCGGTCATTATCAAGGGTGACTTTGATGGTTCGGTGGAAGCCCTTTCCGATTCCCTCCAAAAGCTTTCTACCGAGGAAGTGGCGGTTAATGTGGTTCACCGTGGGGTGGGTGCCGTTACCGAAAGCGATGTATTGCTGGCAACAGCCTCCGACGCCATCATCATTGGCTTCCAGGTGCGGCCCAACGCACAGGCCTCCAAACTGGCCGAGCAGGAAAATATCGAAATCCGTACCTACAGCATTATCTACGACGCGATTGCCGAAATCAAGAGCGCGATGGAAGGATTGCTGGCGCCAACGAAAGAAAAACGCACCGTCTGCAATGTGGAAGTGCGCGAAACCTTCAAGATTTCCGGAATTGGTACGATTGCCGGTTGCTATGTGCTCGACGGCAAGATTACCCGCAATACCCGCATCAACCTCATCCGCGACAGCATTGTGGTGATGACCGGCGAGCTGGCTTCGTTGAAACGTTTCAAAGACGACGTCAAAGAAGTAAATGCCGGCTACGAGTGCGGCTTGAGCATCAAAAACTACAACGACATCCGCGAGGGTGATATCATCGAAGGTTTTGAAGAAGTAGAAGTAAAGCGGACGCTCAGCTAAACCGACGTTCTCTTTCCAATAAAATAAAAGCGGGAATCTCCAACAGAGGTTCCCGCTTTTTTAATGCGTATTTCCGGGAATTTCCGGAAAATATCAGGCTTCCAACGGCTGCGGTGCAATCGGCTCCGCCTTCTTCTTATAGCCCTTGGCTGTTTTCTGAAGTTCCCCGGCCACCGCTTCCCGCAACGCTTCCGGCGAAAGCACTTCCACATGGCTGCCATAGGAGCGAATCTTGGCCCGCAACTCCCACGTATCATACACGCAAAGCTTTACCACCAGGCGCTTTTTGGTTTCTTCCAGAATCTCCTGGCTGGGGTGGAGGGGCAAAGTCTTGATGTAAGGCGCTTCTTCCTGCGTGAAGGCTAAAACCACTTCTATCACCGCCTCGTCGCTTTTGGTAATGCCCATGCAGGGTACAAAAAGGGCGTCGAGGGCCGGCAGGTCGGGCATTTCAAAGGGTTTTTCCAACACGCTGAACTCTTCAATCCGGTCAAGGGCAAAGCATTTGATATAATCGGAACCCGGGTTGGTGTCGCGGGCAATAAGGTACCAGCGGCCATCGTATTCCCGGATCTGATAGGGCGCTACGGTGCGCTTAAACCGCTGCCCGTCGAAGGGCGCATACTGGATTTGAAGGCATTTTCGCTTTTCCATCGCCTCCAGATACTGGGGCAGGCTTTGCAGGCCGCGGTCGGGTTTTCCGGAAAGCTTCAGGTAGGGTGCATAGCGGCTGCCTTCCACCAAAGCGTTGGAAAGCGCGTTGGACTCAATGAGCTGGTGGAAGTTCTGCAACAAAGCGAAAGGCGTTTCTTTCAACACCAATCCCTTCCGCTTCCGGTCATAGCCAACAGCAATGCCGAAGATGGCTTCCATTTCATTTAGGTCGCGCTGAATGGTACGCTGCGAGATGCCCATCCGGCCCCTATGCGCACGGTCCTGAAGGATTTCCCTCCGGCTTTCCAGTGCTTCTATAAGGCGCTTGTAGGAGCAATAGGGATTGCGCGAAAGGGTTTGGTAGATGGTCCCATAACGGGTGAGAAAGCCGGCTTTTGACATGGCGAAAAAGACAGAAAGAAACGCCAAAATAAGACACGCTTGCGCCGAAACAAAGACCTTTGCCTCTATCTCTTTCGCTATGCGGCCTCTCCTGCTCCTGCTTCTCCTGCTTTTTTCCGGAAATACCGGCTTTGCCCAGGTACCCGCCCGCCTTAAAACCCGGACGCGCCCACAATTAGAACACGATCTCTCCCGCGCCCTCGATGCGCAACTACTGGTGGAGATGGTAAAGCATCCCTCGGCCTTCTATCCCGGCACCGCCGACCGGATCGTGAGCCGCGCCAGCCTGGAAAATCCCGTTGTGCCCTGCTCCATCGATGCCCTGCGGCGCGAAGACATCCGCAGTGGCCGCACCTGGGCGCGCTACCAACGGCTGCTTTCTGCCATCGACTCCCTCAAACCCACTCTGCTGCTCGACGCCGTAACCCTCTGGGGCACCTGGGAGATGGACGAGCACCTGGCCCGCGCCCGCCACCTGGTGGCCGACGTGAAAGAGAAAAATCCCGAAATCGTGGTGATGGGCAGTCCCAACGAGTTTGTGAACGCCGGAATCATTGCCCACCGGGCCATTCCCCAATACGTTTGGGATGCCTATGGCCTGCCCAACGAAAACCGGCCTTTCGACTGCACCCGGATGCGCGACAGCCTGACGAGCACCGAATGTGGCAACGGCTTTCTGCCCCAGATCAAACACCCTGAGACCCAGATGTATTACTACTGGCTGGCTACCACCTACATCGCGCTGGGCTGCGAAGCCATTAGTTTTTCAGCCATTAATGCTATCGGCTCTCCCAACACTTATACCGCCGAGTGGACCGGCGTGGTAAACCGCATCCGCCAATATGCCGATACCTGCGCGGCGGTGCGTTTTGTGCTGGTGACGGGTCATAGCCCCACGGGCTACTACGATACGGCTGGAAATCTCCTCTTCGACTTCCACATCGAGCCGCTGCGACCCACCGAAACGCCCCGCGATGCCGCCTACCTGCCCGGTCCCAATGGCGGCGCATCCGTCCTCAATGCCCAACCCCAATGCCCCACGCTCTACCAAAACGGGCGCGGGGGCCGCAACCCCAATGGCTGGACGTGTGAGCGCAATCCGGGCCTTATTTTCATGGATAACTACATGGAGGCCGTGCGCACCAACCCGGGTTCCGAGTTTGCCCTTTGGGGAAATCCCCATAAAGCGCGCCGCCGCAAGCCCTGGGCCTGCTGGAATCCTTACCACCTGGACGAAATCTCGTGGTATGCCCTGCAAACGGCGGCCTACCGCGATTCGTTTCTTCGCTATGCCGCGCGGCGGGTTCCGGAAATCGACCCGGCCCTGCGGCTGGTGATGCCTTTTAAGCGGTCGGTAGCTGCCGGAACCGATGCTTTTGCCGAATATACCTGCGATGGCGGCGAAAATTACCACCGGCGCGAATGGTGGCCTGCCGAGTATTTCGCCGTGGACCCCGATGGCGAGCTGTTTCGCGACCCGCCGCGCGTGGGCAATTACTTTTTTGCCCAGCCCGACCGCGCGCGCCTGCCGCTTTTTGGGGGTTATGGACAGGAAAGCGTGATACGGGAGATTTGGGAAGGGCAGGGCGTAGGGAATTCAAACGAATGAGGGCTGTTTTCTAGCGTTTTGGAGATTGCGCTGTTTTTCGCCTTTTCTATGCTAGGTACGTGCTGGCGGGCATCAGCCTGAGCCCTTCGGCAAGCTCAGGGTAACATGCTTGTCGAAGGCCTGCTATCTCCGGAGGCCGTTTAAGCCGAATCATCCGGTCAAGGCTCACTATCGGTTCCATTTAAACTACAATCAGAACCCAAACACCGCTTTTCCGAACCTATTTCTAACAAAGCGACACTGCAAAACCATTTCACGGATCCATTTAGTGATAAATCAGCACTGAAAAACCATCTTGCAGATCCATTTAGCGATAAAGCAGCACTGCAAAACCATTTAGTAGATCCATTTAGTGAGAAAACAACACTGCAAAACCATTTCGCAGATCCGCGAAGCCCTATTGTAACACCTAAAAGTCGCTTCTCCGATCCGTTTAGCAACAAAGTGAAACCTAAACTGCGTCTTTTCGAACCCAAACACCGCTTTCTCATGTCCTGAAAGCCAGAGATTGGTTTTGGATGGGTGCAGGAGCAGGAAGGAAGGCCGCTTTCCCGCCATCGCCAAATGACTTTTACACCCGCAATCCCTAACGCCTGCCGCCGTAATTTCGCCCGCCGTTTCTATTACTACTAATGCTCGACAAACTCGAAGCCCTCGAAGCCCGCTTCACCGACCTGGGCGTAACCCTGACCAACCCCGAAGTGGTGGCCGATAACAAGCGCTTCACGGCGGTAAGCAAGGAATACCGCAAGCTGGAGCCCCTTCACAACGCTTATAAAGAATACAAAGCCCTGCTGGATACCATCGCCTTTGGCAAGGAAGTGCTGCAAACCGAAAGCGACGCCGACCTGCGCGAGATGGCGCAGGAAGAACTAAGCGGGGCCGAAGACCGCCGCACCGAGCTGGAGGCCCACATCCGCCAACTGCTCATCCCCAAAGACCCGCAGGACGAGAAGAACGCTATCCTGGAAATCCGGGGCGGCACGGGCGGCGACGAGGCAGCCCTTTTTGCCGGCGACCTGGCGCGGATGTACATGCGCTACTGCGAAAAGAAGGGCTGGAAGGTGGCCCTGCTGAGCGAAACAGAAGGCACGGCGGGCGGTTATAAAGACATTCAGTTTGAAATCACCGGCGATGATGTGTATGGCACGTTGAAGTTTGAAAGTGGCGTACACCGCGTGCAGCGCGTGCCGGCCACCGAGGCCAGCGGACGGGTGCATACCTCGGCGGCTACCGTGGCCGTAATGCCCGAAGCCGAAGAAATCGACTTTGAACTCAAGGAAAGCGACCTGAAAATGGAGACCGCCCGAAGCGGCGGGGCAGGGGGCCAGAACGTAAACAAGGTGGAAACCAAAGTAATCCTCACCCACGTGCCCACCGGCACGGTGATTACCTGCCAGACGGAACGCACCCAGCTGGCCAACCGCGAAAAGGCCACGCAGATGATGCGCACCAAGCTGTATGAAGAGCAGGTGCGGAAGCATGAAGAAGAGATTGCGCATCGCCGCAAAAGCCTCGTGAGCACGGGCGACCGCTCGGCCAAAATCCGGACCTATAACTTTCCGCAGGGCCGGATTACCGACCACCGCATCAACATGACCGTGTATTCGCTGGATAACTTCCTGAATGGCGATATTGGGGAAATGCTGGAAGCCCTGCAATTTGCCGAGAACGCCGAGAAGATGCAGGCCGGCGAATCGGTGTAGGAATAGTGGATAGTGGATAACTGATAGTGAATAGTGGATAGGGGTGGTTTAGCGCTTTGCTATACCAAGCCTTACTAGAGTGCCATTTACTCATTTTCCGGAAACTCCGTAGTTATTCCCTATCCGTTATCCGTTATCCGTTATCCGTTATCCGTTATCCGTTATCCACTATCCGTTATCCACTATTCACTATTCACTATTCACTATTCACTATTCACTATCTCTTTATCTT
>JAEWBT010000096.1 GCA_023391015.1 Bacteroidota bacterium | reverse complement strand
TCTGTTGCAAAAGTCGCCGACGCCTCCCCCCTCTCCGCCGCGCTCCAAACCCATTTTGGCTTTGAAAATTTCAAAGGACAGCAAGAAGCCATTATCCAAAGTATCCTTTCCGGAAAAGACACCTTTGTCATCATGCCGACCGGCGGGGGCAAGTCGCTGTGCTACCAGTTGCCGGCCCTGATGAGTGAAGGCGTAGCCCTCGTGGTGTCGCCGCTTATCGCCCTGATGAAAAATCAGGTGGACCTCGTGCGGGGCTACAGCAGCCGCGACAATGTGGCCCACTTTCTGAACTCCACGCTGACGAAGGCGCAGCAAAAGAAAGTAAAAGACGACCTGCTTTCCGGAACGACGAAGTTGCTGTATGTGGCCCCGGAAACCCTGACAAAGGCCGATAATATTGCTTTTTTTAAGGAAATCAAGATTTCCTTTGTGGCAGTGGACGAAGCCCACTGTATCTCCGAATGGGGCCACGATTTCCGGCCCGAATACCGGAAACTGCGCGGCATGATTGAAGAAATCGACCCGACGCTGCCGATTATTGCCCTCACCGCCACGGCTACACCGAAAGTGCAGGACGACATTGTGAAAAACCTCGCGCTGCGCGAGCCAACGGTTTTCATCGATTCTTTTAACCGCCCGAACCTTTCCTACGAAATTGTTCCGAAAGGAACCAAAGACCAGACGCTGCGCTCTATTGTGAAGTTTATTCACTCGATGCGCGGCAAAAGTGGCATTATCTATACCCTCAACCGCAAAACAACTGAGGAGCTGGCCCAGACCTTGTCAGCCAACGGGGTGAAAGCAGTGGCCTACCACGCCGGCCTCGACGCCGCCCTGCGCGCCCAGCGGCAAGACCAGTTTCTGCATGAAGAAGTGGAAGTGATTGTGGCGACCATTGCCTTTGGCATGGGCATCGACAAGCCGGACGTGCGCTTTGTGATTCACTACAACATTCCTAAAAGCCTCGAAAACTACTACCAGGAAACGGGTCGCGCGGGTCGCGACGGACTGGAAGGCAAGTGTGTGCTGTACTACTCCTATCTGGATGTGCAGAAAATGGAGCACCTGATGCGCGACAAGCCCCTGAGCGAGCGCGAGATGAATGCCCAGCTGATTGCCGAGACGGTGGCGTATGTGGAAAGCTCGGTGTGTCGCCGGAAAACGCTGCTCCACTATTTTGGCGAAACTTACACGGGCGAAAACTGCGGACAGTGCGACAACTGCCGCAACCCGAAGCCGAAGCTGGAAGTAAAAGATTCGATTAAGATTGTGCTGGATGCGATTGCGACGCTGGAAGAGCGCTTCGTAACCGATTATGTGGTGAACATCGTGCTGGGCAAATCCAACCCGCAGGTGCAGACCTACGGCCACGACAAGCTAAAGGTTTTTGGTGCCGGAAAGGTGATGCAGATGGACGAAAACTTCTGGCACAGCCTGATCCGCCACATGATGCTCGACGGACTGATCCGCAAAGACATCGAAGAATATGGCTTGTTGAAGATTACCGAGAAAGGCACCAAGTTTCATAAAAAGCCGTATTCCATTATGGTTTCCCTCAACCATAACTACGAGCAGGTGCTGGAAGACGAAAACGCCACCGCCGCAAGCGCCGTTCCGGCAGCCACCGACCCGGTGTTGTTTGAGATGCTGAAAGACCTCCGCAAGCAGGTGGGCAAAGAAAAAGGCTTGCCGCCGTTTGTGATTTTCCTCGAAAACTCGCTGGAAGACATGGCGACCACCTACCCCACCACGATGCAGGAGCTGGAGCGCATCCACGGGGTGAGCAAGGGCAAGGCGCTGCGCTACGGCCGCAAGTTTGTGGACCTGATTGCGCGCTACGTGGAGGAAAACAACATCGAAAAGCCGGAAGATTTTGTGATGCGCAGCGTGGTGAATAAAAGCGGCCTGAAGGTGTTTATCATCCAAAACATCGACAAGAAGATTCCGTTGGAAACCATTGCGCGCAACAAAGACCTTGATATTCAGTCGTTGCTGGGCGAGATGGAAACCATTGTGGCCTCGGGCACGCGCCTGAACCTGGATTACTGCCTGGAGCAGGAGCTGGACGAGTACGAGCAGGAAGATATTTTTGATTATTTCCGGAACTCGGCACAGGATGACCTAAACCACGCCTACGAAGAGTTTAAAGACCGCGACGTAACGGTGGAACAGTTGCAGATGATGCGGATTAAGTTTATGAGCGAGTACGCGAACTGATGATTTTTCAAAGAGACGGGCGGCTGAGAGGCTGCCCGTTTTTTATGGGGAAGGCGGGCGCTATTTGCCGGACGATGTCGCTATACCAAACTTGGGTTTACGCTACCGTCCCATACCATCAGTAGCGGCAATACAGCTAATGTGGGTGGATTGCCGCTATGCGTACTACAGACTATGGGCGGATTGCCATACATTAGTAGCGGCAATACAACTGTTACCAGTAATGCTATGACGCCCCTGCAACCGACAAAAAATATACAGAAATGAGACCGAACATATCAATATTAGTTGGCTCGGGGTTTTCAATTCCTGAAGGTATTCCAGGTGTTAGACAATTGAATCAACGACTTTCCAAAATTAATGAAAGCGAAATACTAATTCACACAGACCAAAGGGCAATATTCCTAAACGGACAGGAAGACCCAAACCGCTGGTCAAGGCGGGACGAAAGAATTTTTCTTCAAGAATTTTTAGAATTTTATAGTGCTGAAGTTTTGAAACCAAATGAAGAGTTTCATTATGAAACTTTTTACGACTATTATTCAGACTATTTGATAATTAAAGAAAACAAAGAAGCTATTGAAGGATTTTACAAACGATTTAATGACAAACACTTTAAAGATTCAGACGATCACAGAGACTGTTACAACCGAGTTTCTGACTTCAATAAAAGTTTTAATCAGCTTCTGGCTTCGCAACTGCACAAGACACAATATTTCGAAGATGTAAGCACATCAAATTATCCGCCTTACGACCCTTTTATAGGTTTTTTAAGAGAGTTACTTAAAACAAGCGACATCAAATTTCACACACTAAATCACGACTTGTTTTTTGACTGGTTAGGACAACATCATTTTGATCTTTGGCAACATTTTACAGATGGCTATCAACTTGAAGGTTCTCCATTTTACGGAACTGTTAGCTACGACTTTAATAGTGGCACAGGTAGAAAAGTGCCTAAAACTTACTATATAAAACTTGAACGCTTCATCGACAAATTTGACAAGCCTCTTGCCCTTTACAAGCTTCACGGAAGTGTATTTAATACAATTGTCTATACACCGCAGCCCTACCAACAAAGAGTTCGGTTAAAAGACAATTATGCAGTATCCAATTATCTAATGGAAATCAAAGACCCAGTAACAGGCGAGTTTAAATTTGAGAATTTATGGGACGAAGTAGCACCTGACTTTTTGAGCGGGACAACAAATAAAATAAGGTCTTATACGGGTGATCCTTACTACAAAAATCTATTCAAACATTTTGAAAAGAACCTCTCGACATCAGAACTACTTGTTGTAATCGGCTATGGTTTTCAAGATCATGGGATAAACGAATACCTTGAAAATAACTTTTTATCAAGGGGTAAACATATGGTAGTAATTGACCCATACAAACCAAAGACTGAATTGATTGACAAATACCAAGCGACTTATATCCCAAAAGGCGTAACACAAGTGACTTATGAAGAATACTTGAAACAAATCCCGTAGAACTTAAACCTAAATCGGAATGAGAAAGTAATAAAAGGAAAGAAGCACTACTGGTAACAGGCGTTTGGCTCAATGGCGGGTGACGTGGTTAATTGGACATTCTACCTCGCATCAACTTTTGTGGTGTATTGACAGTTTTGGGCTCCGAAATCCGCCACTGCGCTAAGCGCCAAAACGTTGGCAGCAAGTTACGCTGAGCGCCGCACAAGAAAAGAAGCATCCCCGTTCAGCGTAGCGCCCCCGCTCAGCGTAGCGCTCTTTTACCGTTCGGCGAACGGCTCCTGCCTTCGTCGCCAAGGTCTTTAAGTTTTCGGCACTTTTCCTTTCCGGAAAATCGCCCAAAAGCAACTTATATGAATACCGCGCTGCAACACCTCACCGCCACCGATGAAGCTTTCCTTTCCCAATGCGTAGCCTTGGCCCGCGAAGCCCTCGAGGCCGGCGACAATCCGTTTGGGTCGGTTTTGGTAGCTGAAAATGGTACCCTATTGGCCACGGCGCGCAACCACTCCAATACCCAAACCATCACGGCCCACCCCGAAAAAGAGCTGGCGCAATGGGCGCTGGAAAACCTCAGCCGCGAGCAGCGCCGGGAAGCCACACTCTACACGAGCGGCGAGCATTGCCCCATGTGCGCCGGTGCACATGCCTTTTCCGAAATCGGGCGATTGGTGTTTTTGAGTGCGGGCAGCCAATATGCCCAGTGGCGCAAAGAAGCAGGCTTGCCTGATGCGCCTATCCGGTTTGTTTCTACCAAAGAAATCATCCAAAATGTAGCAATCAGCGGCCCGTTTGAAGGCAGTCTTTTGGAAGAAATCAAGCAGTTGCATTTCGCAGCGTTTGAGCGGGAAAGATCGAAATAAACCGGAATCAAAGGCACCTTTTTCCCTACACCGGCTGCTGTGCCCAAAATACGCCCACCGCTTTTGCAGGTCGTAGCATCGCCCGACGGATTTCTTTCGGCGAAAAACGCTGTTGGATGATTGTTTCCACAGCCGGATAAAAATTGGAAAGGGTCGCTTTTTCAGCGTCGGTGAGCGGATTTGGCGAGAACCGCACTTTCTGATAAACGTTGCTGAATTTGGGGAAATCGGGTGCTTTTAAAGACGCCTCGGCGTGACGGGCAAAAGCGTCAAAGCTGCCGGAGGCTTCAACTCCCTGCAAGGCCAAGCGGTAACGTGCAGCGCGGGCAGCCCAATAAGCGCGCTCTTTATCCCCAATAGTTCCGGAAATCTTGCCTTTCAGATAGGCCAAAAGAAGCCTTGGCAACAGGAGCCAGAAGGCCAGCAATAAGAGTAAAATTCCGGAAATCGCAGCGGTCCACTTCACCCAGGAAGGCAGTTTGGAAAGCGCTGGTTTTTCGGCGGGCGTTTCTTTCTGAACGGTAACTTTCGGTTTCACATACACATCTTCTACCGGCAACGGTTTCGGTGCCTGGGCTATAAAACCGGCAGCGTTTTGGGGATTTTCAACCTTAAATAAATCCTGATAAGCCACGGCTGTCAGCGTGTCTTCGGGGTGAATATCTTTTAAGGTCAGCCGAACGGTATCGCGCTGAATAGGTGCTTTGGAAGCGTCCAGCAGGGCAGCCAGATTTGGGGAAACGCTCAGCTGCTGGTCTTTATAGCTCAAACCGGTGGTGCGCAGGGCAATTTTTCCGGAAATCGTGTCCGCGCTTTCTACAATACCGTCAATGGCCAGAATGGCTTTGGGCGGCTGCATCGGGGGCGTGCCGTCGGGCTGGGGACTTTCCTGTGCTTCGTCGTTGCCCACGGTGGTGTCAAAATCCAGCCAGCCGTAGCCCGGAAAATACACCTGCACCCAGGCATGCGCCTGATCGGCATAATACCAATACCAACCGCCGTTCTTGCCTCCACTGCGGTCCACGGTCATATAGCCCACGGCAATGCGGCTCGGAATGCCCATGGCGCGCAGCAGAAAAAGCGTGGCACCGGCGTAGTAGGCGCAGTAGCCTTTCCGGTTTTCAAAAAGGAAATACAGCAACCGCGAAGCCGACGGAATATCGGGAATGCCGGGGTTGTCGGAGTATTGAAACAGAGGCTTTCCGGCAGCGTCTTTTTGGGTAAAATAATCCCGCACGGCCAGCACTTTGTCGATGGTGGTTTTCTTTTCGGCGCTCAATTGACCAGCCAATTCTTTAATGGGATTCCACTTCGGGTCGGCGGGAACAGTGGTATAATATTTCCGGAAATCGGGGGCCAGTGGCGTTTTAATTTCATCCCGCAGCACGGCAAACCGGTCTTCCTGAAACTGCACGATTTCCGGGTTTTTCTCCATCGTTACATTGTACACGAAGTAGGCGGAGTTCAGCTCGCTGCTGAGGCTTTTGGCACGGTAGGCCGCCGAAAATTCCTCCCGAAAATCGGGCTCTACGGTGATGGGCTGCACGGAATAACCAATGTGCGGCGCCACAAAATTGGTTTTGCTGAGTCGCTTGCTATACACCTCAATCTCTATTTCGTGCATCAGCTTGTGGCGACTTTGCAACCGGTAAATGGCGCTGTCGGTATAGGTGCGGAACAAGGGAACGCTTCCCCAGTCGGGCTGAAAAAGGTCGCTTTCCGGAATCATGGAATCCCGTTCAAAGGTTTCGGTTTCGGGGTCAAAGCGGCTGTAATAAAAAGAAGTGAGATACAGCGGATTGGGGAAAGCCGTTTGGGGAAAATAGTTGTCGATATGGGCGGCAAACACCAGCTCGTTGCTTCGCTTAAAAGAGCTTTGCAGTCCGGTAGCGTTGTTGAGGCGCATGGTGCCGTCCTTTTCCTGTTTCACCATGCCTTTTTGCTTTTCACCTTTGCTGTTGGCGCCGCCGGTGGTGGCAATTATTTCGTCTATTTTGGGTTTAAAAAGCGGGACGGCTATCAGGGAAATCAGGGCCAGAATGGCTGCAAAAACGCCCAGTCGGCGAAAGGCCATTTTCCAGAAAGCCGCGCCGGTGTATTCCTGCCGGTAAATCTGCTCGCCCATAAAAACGAGGTACACCGCCGTGAGAATGAGCGGAACGGCCTGCCGGATAAAATCCTCGGTGGTTTTTTCGGCAAAGCGGGCAATGGTGAACACGCCGGCTACGAGGAAAAGCGCCGCGATGAACATATGCCAGTAGCGCCAGCGCACAAAGCCCCAGCCGATAATCCATCCCAGCAAAAACAACGCACCATAGGACAGAAAAGCCACCGAAAGAAAAAAGCTGTCGAACTCGCCAACGGCGATGTTTTGCAACAAACCATAGCCCAGGTAGAGTCCGCCAACGAGCAGCAGCGCCGGAATCAAAAACCGGAACCGGAAGCTGTAGAACACCGCCGAGACGACCATGCCAAGCGCAAAAGCAATGGCCTGAAACAAGGCGCTTGCGCTCACGCGGACGTCACTCAGAATACCCGCATTGGACTGCAACACGCCAAAATACGTATTAAGCTGAAGCAGTACATAGTAAAAGACCACCGCGACTGGAAGCAGCAGGAATAAACCAATGGCGGGTAACAGACGTTTAATAGGGGTATTGGGGGACAGCAAAGCCATTGCAAAGAATTTCCGGAAATTCCGGCGCTTTTCACAAAGCTAAAACCGGGCCGGGAAGCCGCTGTTTCTTTTAAATACTCTTAACCCCTTGCTTTTGGCTGGCGCTTATCTTTGAAGCCCTGTATTTCTTCATAAAAACCAGAATTTTATTTCAATGGTTCACACAACCGCACCGGAACTGGAAACGGCTCCGGAAACCAGCGAGAGCAGCACGACTTTCCACGCCATTAAGACCGTAGCCGTGATTGGCTCCGGCACAATGGGCAACGGCATCTGCCACGTGTTTGCCCAAAAAGGCTTTGAGGTGCACCTGATGGACATTAACCAACTGGCGCTGGACAAGGCCATTGCCACCATCGGGAAAAACATGGACCGGCAGATTGCCAAATCCGCCCTCACCGAAGCCGAAAAAACAAAAGCCCTGGGTCATATCACCACCTACACCGACACGGCTGAAGCGGTGAAGGATGCCGACCTGGTGATTGAAGCCGCCACCGAAAACATTGACCTGAAGGTTAAAATCTTCCAGCAATTAGACAAGCTGTGTCCGGAGCATTGTATTCTGGCCACCAACACGTCTTCTATTTCCATTACGCGCATCGGCTCTTATACCTCGCGCCCCAGCAAGGTAATTGGCATGCACTTCTTCAATCCCGTTCCGGAAATGAAGCTGGGGGAAATCATCAACGGCTATGCGACGGACGAAAAAGTAACCCAAACGGTTCATGAGCTGAGCGTTTTCCTTGGCAAAGAGCCGGCTGTGGTGGCCGATTATCCGGGCTTTATCTCCAACCGCATTCTGATGCCGATGATCAACGAAGCCATCACGGCGCTTCAGGAAGGCGTTGCCGGTGTGGAAGAAATCGACACCATCATGCGCCTCGGTATGGCCCACCCGATGGGACCGCTGCAACTGGCCGATTTTATTGGTCTGGACACCTGCTACAGCATTATGAACGTGCTGCACATGGGCTTTGGCCACCCCAAATATGCACCGGCCACCCTACTGGGGAATATGGTGCAGGCCGGTTACCTCGGCGTGAAAAGCGGCGAAGGATTTTACAAATACACCCCCGGCAGCAAAGAGGCGGTGGTGAGTGCCCGTTTTAAGAAAGCCAACAACCGGTAAGGTTTTTCCGGAAATCAACATCAAAAAGCACTGCTCTGGCAGTGCTTTTTCGTTTACAGGCAGGACCCTCTAAAATCCCTTTGTTGAAAAGCTGGCACAATCATTTTAGGAGAGAAAGCAAACCTTTTTTTGTTCACCTTAACCAATTTTCTCTCCAACTCATGGAAACAACACACACCACCACCACAACGACTTACAACCCGGACACGCACATGACCGGTATGTTCTCGGACCGCGCCAGCGCAGAGCGTGCTTACAACTCGCTGACTTCCCGCGGCTATACTGCCGACGATATCAACGTAGTGATGAGCGACGAAGCCCGCAACCGCCACTTCACCACTGCTGATGGCGAAGTAGTTGAAACCGATCTGGGCAACAAAGCCATGGAAGGTACCGGTACCGGTTCTGCTATTGGCGGCACACTGGGTGCTATCGTAGGTGCGGTAGCTGCACTGGGAACCAACCTTTTGATTCCAGGCTTGGGTCTGGTAGTTGCCGGTCCTTTGGCAGGCGCTTTGGCAGGAGCCGGCGCAGGCGGCCTTACAGGCGGTCTGGTAGGCGGTTTGATCGGTGCCGGAATTCCGGAAGAGCGTGCCAAAGTGTACGAAGCCGGCATTAAAGAAGGCAACATCGTGATGGGCGTGAAGCCGCGCAGCGCCGAAGACGCCGATTATTTCGAAAACGAATGGCGCGCTGCTAACGGTCGCGAAATCTATCGCTAGTTGCCGGAAGCTGATACAGTTCTGTAGCCGGCCTATTCAACTTTTAATCTTTGCGGGCGGCGCTTTTTTACACCGCCCGCAATTTTATTTTTCTCTCTTCTCAAAAACAACCTTTATGAAAAAGATCCTCCTTGTACCCGCTGCGCTTTTCGCGCTTACATTCACTGCCTGCCGCGAAACCACACCAGCCGAAGAAGCTGCTCACAGCGATCAAACCGCTGTGGTAGTGCCTAATGGCGACCCGACGGCTGCCGACCTGGTGGACAGTGCTGGAAACAAACTCGACCGCGCCGGTGATAATGTTGCTGATGCCTGGAACGACGTAGACTGGAACGCCCCGGTTACAAAAGACTGGACAGAAGTAAATGATAAAGATGTAGAAGTACGCGGCAACGACCGCTACGGCATCTACAGCATGGGTGAGGACGTGATGTTTGCACTAAACTCTGCCGACCTGTCTGCCGCAGCCAAGAAGAAAGTATCTATGGTAGCCAAGTCTATCAATCAGCGTTTTAACGGTGCTACCGTGCGCGTATATGGCATGACCGATGTAACCGGCGACGCCGCTGCCAATATGGAACTTTCCAAAAAGCGCGCAGAAGCCGTTCGGGCGCAACTGCTGGCCGATGGCCTGCAAGCCGATAAAGTAACCGTTCGCGGACTGGGCGAAGCCGGTGCCAGCGGTGGTGCCAACATGGCTGATCGACGCGTGAAAATCGTAGCCCGCAAATAAGCACTGCGCTACACCCGGTTAGAAAAACAAAACAAAGGGCGTTTACCACCGGTAAACGCCCTTTTCCTTTTAAAGCCGAATGAGGACAGAAAACACTATCCACTGTCAGTTATCCACTATTCACTAATACTGCTCTTCGCTGTTCGGAAAATCTTTCTTCTTTACATCCTGCACATAATTTTCTACCGCTCCTTTAATGTCTTCGTATAAATTGAGATAGCGCCGTAAAAACCGGGGCGAAAAGCCTTTGGTAAGCCCCAACAGGTCGTGAATCACCAGCACCTGACCATCTACACCCCCACCGGCCCCAATCCCAATAATAGGAATGGCTACCTGACTGGCTACCTTCTCGCCCAAAGCCGCCGGAATCTTTTCCAGCACAATCGAAAAGCAACCCGCGCTTTCCAGCAATGCTGCGTTCTCCAGCAGCAACGCCGCTTCGGCTTCTTCTTTTGCCCGCACGGAGTAGGTTCCAAACTGATAAATGCTTTGCGGCGTCAGGCCCAGATGCCCCATCACCGGAACGCCCGCCGAGATAATCCGCCGAATGCTGTCCACTACTTCTGCTCCGCCCTCCAGCTTGATGGCATGTGCGCCAGATTCTTTCATGATGCGAATGGCCGAGTGTAGCGCCTGCTTCGAATCACCCTGATAGGAGCCGAAAGGCAAATCCACCACCACCAAGGCCCGTTTCACCGCCCGCACCACGCTTTGCGCATGATAGATCATTTGGTCGAGGGTAATGGGCAGGGTGGTTTCATGACCCGCCATTACGTTGGAGGCCGAATCGCCTACCAGCAGTACATCAATCCCGGCATCATCCAGCACACGCGCCATCGAGAAATCGTAGGCGGTGAGCATCGAAATCGGCTCGCCCCGCTTCTTCATCGCTTGCAGGGTATGGGTGGTTACTTTTTTAATCTCGCTGTGAACAGACATGGGGCAAAGGGTATGTAGGGCCAAAGGTCAAAAATCAAATGCCAGCATCCAAAAGGCAAAAACCAAAGGCCCAATAGCTATTTTCTACTGCACTCCCTGGAAAAGCTTTTTCCGGAACTAAGGCTCCGGAAAATCCGCTTAATTCCCAAAAATCAGTTGTGCCTGCTGCACCGCTTTCTCAAATTCCGGAATCACAATGCCGGTTTCAAGCCCCTTCTCCCCCACCCAGCGCAGCATGTTTTCGGTGGCCATGTTTCCCACCAATTCATCCTTCGCCATGGGGCAGCCGCCAATCCCCCCAATCGCACCATCAAAACGCCGGCAGCCTGCCGCCCACGCCGCCTCCAGCTTGGGCCGCCAGTTTTGCGCCGTGGCGTGGAAGTGCGCCGAGATGACAGCCTGTGGAAATTGCGGAATCAGTTTCCGGAAAAGTGCGTCAATGGTTTCGGTTTCGGCCACGCCCACGGTGTCGGCCAAAGAAATATTTTTCACCCCAAGTTCTGCCAAGCGCCCGGCCTGCTCCGCCACGTAATCCGCCGAGTACGGGTCGCCATACGGGTTTCCAAAACCCATCGACAGGTACACCACGGCTTCCTTTCCCCACTTTTCGCAATTTTCCTGCAAAGCCTTTACATCATCCATCGCCTGGGCAATGGATTTGCCCGTATTGCGTTGCTGAAACGTTTCGGAAACCGAGAGCGGAAAGCCCAGATAATACACCTGCGGCTGCGCCCCGGCGGCGGCTATGCCACGCTGATTGGCCACAATGACCAGCAGTTTCGTATCGGTATTCGTTAAATCCAAACCATCCAAAACGGCTGCCGTGTCCTGCATCTGCGGGATGGCCTTCGGCGACACGAAAGACCCGCAATCCAGAATCGGGAAGCCGCAGCGAAGCAGTTGCGACAGGTAGGAGATTTTTTGCGCCGTAGGGATAAAATGCGCCCAGCCCTGCATGGCGTCGCGAGGGCATTCCACAATTTCAATACCGGATTTCATGGGTTAAAGGTAGGAAAGGACAGTTGGGTCTTGAAAAACACCGAACCGGCGAAGGTCTTAACCAGATACAGTCGATTGCACCTAACTTGCAATCCATGATGATTCTTTCCACCACCCCCACCCTCGAAGGCCGCCCCATCCGCGAATACAAAGGCCTTGTATTCGGCGAAACCATTATCGGTGCCAATATTTTTAAAGATTTCCTTGCATCCGTCCGCGATTTAGTGGGGGGCCGCTCCGGCAGCTACGAGCAGGTGCTGGCCGAAGCGCGCGACACCTCGATGGGCGAAATGCAACAGCGTGCAATGGCGTTGGGGGCCAATGCCATTGTAGGGATTGACGTAGATTACGAAGTAGTAGGCCACCAAGGCTCGATGCTGATGGTAAACGTGTCGGGTACGGCAGTTGTGGTGTAGGCGGCGGCTTTTTTCAGCGCGCCCTCCGCTCCGCCAAACCGCCCGGGCGGTTCCCCAAAAGGCTTTATCAGTTAAGCAAATTTTGCTATTCTAAATTTCGGAACGCCATCCTAAACGTTTAGGATGGCGTTCTGAATTTGGGAACGGCATAATAAAGCTTTCGGACGCCATTCCAGAATTTGGAATGGCGTCCGAAACGTTGCGGATGCTGTGCAAAACTTTTTCCCTCCACAATAAACGTTGCGGATGCCGTGCAAAAGTTTTTCCCTCCACAATAAACGTTGCGGATGCCGTGCAAAAGTTTTTCCTTCCACAATAAACGTTTAGGATGCTGTGCAAAAGTTTTTCCTTCCATAATAAACGTTTAGGATGGTGTGCAAAAGTTTTGCGCGGCATCCTACAAAAAAATTAAAGGCCGCCGGGGCAGTGCGAGGAGGTTTTGGGATGAAAGGCGAGGCTTTTGCCTTCCGGGCGGCAGCATCCGGCTCTTTTTTAGAAAGAAAACCCATGGCGGGCCGCCCTTTATAAAAAACTCAGGAACTTTTGCAGGCCTTCGCGCTCCTTTGGGCCGAGTGTGTAGCGAATATTTTCGGTGTAATAGGTGTGGAGGCTATAGGGCGGGAATGGATTTTCGCCAATCACCGTTTCCAGATTTTGAAGGCCCTCTGCCTGCGCTGCGTCGAAAGCGGCCACAAAGGCTTCGGGCAGCGGGCGGGTGGCAATCCAGGCGGCAAACACGAAGGGCAACCCCTGCCAGGCGCTCCATCCTTTCGACAAATCGTAGCTGTACGGAAATTTTTGGAGGGCCATCAAGGCGCGGTCGCCAATAATCACGCCTGCCGTGGTGCCCTCAATGCGGGCGATATAATCTTCGGGCGCGGGCAGGAATGCTACATCTTTCTTCCAGAAATGCTGAAGCAGGAGCTGGGCCAGTCGCACGGAGGTGCGGCTCTGATAATCCAGATACACGGTTTTAATCTCCTCCATAGGCACCTGGCTAAAAATGGCCACCGATACTACGTTATCGCCGGCGGCAATGCCGTAATTGCCCACCACATAGCTGCCGGGGATGGCGGGCATAGCGGCTACGGGCATCAACGAAATATCGGCGCGGCCCTCGCGCAGGTCGTCGGCCACGCGAGCCGGATAATCGGTCATCCATTCTATTTGGCCGTTCACCGGGTGGTGTTGCAGGCCCCACAAAAGCGGTTTGGCGTTCAGATAATTGACGGCGGCGACGCGGATTTTCTTTTCCAAAAGGGTATTTTTTTACAAGGGCAAAGGTAAACGGCGCGGTTGCTTTTAGCTTTGCCGCCTGTATGGGCAGCCAACTTTTGATGTATACCGATGGCGCGGCGCGGGGCAATCCGGGGCGGGGCGGTTTTGGAACGATTCTGATCTGGGGCGACCGGCGCCGCGAGCTAAGCGGGGCGTTTCGCCACACCACCAATAACCGGATGGAGTTGCTGGCTGTCATCACCGGATTGGAAGCCCTGACGCGGGAGGGATTGGAGATTGTGATTTACAGCGATTCGCGCTACGTGGTAGATGCCGTGCAGAAGGGCTGGCTGAATGGATGGGTGAAGAAAGGATTTAAAGACAAGAAAAACCCGGACTTGTGGATGCGTTATTACCGGTTGGCCCAAAAGCACCGGATTCGTTTTGTGTGGGTGAAAGGACATGCCGACAACCCGCTTAATAATCGCTGCGATGTGCTGGCCACCACCGCCGCCGATAATGGGCCGTGGCTGGAAGACGCGGGGATGGAAAAAGCCCAAAGCAGTTTGTAGGCAGCGGGCTGGATGGGGTTTGGAAAGAACGGAATACAGGTAACTACGTCCGGAAATTTCCGGAAAAATCATTGTTTTCTGCTTCTTCTTTGCCATGCTTGGCATCTTCCCAAACAGTTTGGAGCGTCCACGGGATTTGGGCTTTAAACGTTTCCTGCCGTACGGGGCACGGGTCTACGCGGCAGAGTTTGCATTGATAGGGCTGGCAGGCATCGATATGGATAAACAACTCGGCGGTGTTGCCAAAATCTTTCCGGACGACTTCTTCCAGAGCATGAATTTCGGTATCGGCCTGCTGCACGGTATCGTACCACGGCAGGGTCATATGGGCATCCAGGTGGATTTTCTCGCCATACTGAACCACGCGCAGGTTGTGCAGGTCAATCCAGCGGGGCCGGCGCGCGGCTTCTATTTTTTGAAGGATATCGCCCAGTAAAGGAAGATCAGCCTCATCCATAATGCCAGACAGGGCCGTTCGCACCACGCGATAGCCGGTATAGAAGATGATAGCCCCGAAAATAGCGGCCACCAGGCTATCGAGCCATTGCCAGCCGGTCATCGAAATCACTACCAGCCCCGCCAGCGCACCTACCGAGCTATAGGCATCCGACTTGAGGTGAATACCGGCGCTTTCCACCACCAGCGAATGGCGCGCCTTTCCTTTTCGTTGGGCATAAAGACCCGCAAGGTAATTGATGAGGCCACTGACGGCGACAACCACAATGCCGCTGCCAAGCGCCCGGATGGGCTGGGGCCGGAAGAGCTGCACCACAGCGCTGTATAAAGCCAGCACGCCAGCCACGGCGATCAACATGCCTTCGATTCCAGCAGAGATGAGTTCGGCTTTGGCGTGGCCGTAGGGATGCTCTACATCGCGGGGCTTGGCGGCCACGCGCAGGCTGTAGAGGCCAATGCAACTGGCCACTACATTAACGATGCTTTCCAGCGCATCGGTGAGGATGGTAACGGAATGGGTGAGCCACCAGGCCACCATCTTGCCGCCAAAAAGAACGGTGGAAAGGACGGCAATCCAAAACTGAACCTTTTGGGCAGAAGTTGTATTTCCGGAAATTTTCACAAAAAAGGGCGCGTTTTTGATTCCTGCCGGGCAGTTGCCAACCTACAGGTCGGTCGGGATTTCAATTTCGTAGAAACGGCCCGGTGCCACGCGCAGAGATTTGGAGCGCAGCCAGGGGTTTTGTTGCTTGATGGCTTTGTAGGTAGAGCCGTTTTCAATGGCCCATTGCGCCAGGTTGGGAATGCTGCTGTTGACGGTGATTTTCCGGGCCGGGACCGGGCGATATAAGTCGGCTCCTTCCACCATAAAGCCCATACCTTTTGCATTGCCGATGATGTGTTTGAGGGCGAGAATCCGGAAAATATAGCGGTTGGTTTCTTCGAGAAAAAGAATGTTGTAGAAATTATTTTGACCCTGCGACGTTGCAAAATTATTGTATCCGCCCATGCCACAGTTATAAGAAGCCGCCGCTGCCGTCCAGTTGCCAAACTTTGCATAGGCCTGCTGGAAATACCGGCAGGCCGCATCGGTGGCTTTGGCTACATCGTAGCGCTGGTCCACATCATCATTTACCTCCAGGCCAAATTGCGGGGCTGTTCCCGGCATAAACTGCCAGAAGCCAACTGCTCCTGCACGGGAGGTTTGGTTTTGAAGATGACTTTCGGCAATGCAGAGGTATTTAAAATCATCGGGGATGCCGGCGGCTTTCAATCGGGGCTCAATGACCGGAAACCAGCGACCTGCCAGTTTGAGGGCGTAAAGCGTCCCGGTGTGGCCATAGTAGTTGGCAATCAGTTCGCGATCGAGCGCTTCGCGGACGTCGCGCCGCTCCAACGGAACCTTTTCGCCTGCAAAAGCCATTTGTGCCGGAATCTGGGGTGCATACCATTTGTATTGAAGTCTGCCGTCGGAAAGGACGTTTGCCAGGCCGTCGCCTTTGTCGGGCGAAAAGCCCAGCAGCGCAGCGGCGAGCAGACCACCGGCCATGCCGGCAAAGGAAGAAAAAAGCGCGGTACGATTGATTTTTAGCATTGTATTTAAAGATACAAAAACAGCACCAGAAAGGGGGTGATAAAAAAAGCAGTGCGGGTGTCGCACTGCTTTTTAAGGGATAAGCATTTCCGGAATTTTCCGGAATTTTTCTATCGAATCAGGGTTACTTCCCCTTTCTGCTCAATGTCCTGTCCATCGCAGCGATACTTCACGTAGTAGAAGTAAACGCCCATCGGTTGCGGTTGCGATTCGTAGGTACCATCCCAGCCCCGGAGCGAATTGGCGGTTTCAAAAACGACATTGCCCAGGCGGTTGAAGATGCGGAACGAGGAAATGGTTGGCGTACCGTTGGTGATCATGCGGAACACATCGTTGCGCGTATCGCCGTTGGGGGTAAAGGCCGTTGGGAAAGCAACATTACAGCAGGGACCAGTGGCCAAGGCCAAGCTATCGGCTCCTTTACAACCAAAGGTATCGGTAACGGTCAGCTTTACGTTAGTAGTTGTGTTGCCGTAAGCAGCAATGGCCCAAACGGTTGTGCCCTGACGCTCGTCTTTCTGAAACAGCACCGCAGGAGACCATTGGTAAGAATAGCCCGGACCGAGGTCGGTGGCCTGCAGGCGGATGCTGTCGCCGGAGCACACCGGAGCGGTGGGTTTATTCAGGATGGTAGCTGCCGGATACGGGCGAACGGTAATGGGTTCTATCCGGGCAAAAGAACCGCATTCACGCGAAACGGTATTCACAATCACATTCTTGATACCAGGCGTGCTGAATTTCACACCATAAGGGCCAGAATTCTGGCCGTACACAACAGTACCGCCATCAAAGGTCCAGTTGTAGCTGCTGATGGCGTCGGAGATAGAATCCAGCGTCAGTTCGGTTACTTCATCAATACAAATCTCGCGCTTGCCGGTGATGCGCACGTCTGGCCGTGGGCGTACTTCAAAACTTTGATAGGCAGGGGACGAAACACAGCCTTTGTTGTCCACCACCAGGCGCACCTGATAGGTTCCTACCTGATTAAAACGGGCTACAAAAGGTCCCTGTGTATTCTGACCGCTTACTGCCTGACCTGTAGGCGAAGGAATGGTCCAGTAATAATTGGCACTCGGAAGCGCATTGCCGAAGTAGATGAAACTGATGGTATCCTCCACACACACGTAATCTTTGCTTGGTACAAAAGTGGCGTTGGGAGCATAGTTGATATTCACCCGAATGGCAGCGCGGTCGCTTTCGCAGCCGTCAAGGGTCTGCACCACATAATAGGTAAAGCTGGTGTCGTAGCCGGTTGGTGGCAGGGGTGGCGTGCTGACGCCAGTGCCGCCGGTTGGTACATCATACCACTTCAGACCCTGGCCGGTTGCCGTGAGGGGCAGCGGCGTGGTGAACTGACACCGGTCTACCGGGCTGGTTACTGCTGGCGGAGCGGGTTTGGGCTTCACGATTACCAGTAGCGGAGTACGGCGGCTTTCGCAACCATCTACCGTTTGGGTTACATAATAAGTAGTATTTCCTGGATTGGTTGTGCCCGGCGTGATAGAGGTTGCGCCAATGCCACCTGTAGCAGTTGTGTAGAACCGGTTGTTAGCGCCATAGGCCAGCAATGGAGTCGGCGTATCAAACTGGCAATAAAAAACTGTATCGTAAGGAACGAGTGGTGCTAATGGCTGTGGCACAACCGTAACCGTGATGGGGGTACGCGGCGTAGAAGGACAGCCGGTTGAGTTTTGCGTTACATAGTACGTAAACACACCTGTGTTTTGTGTGTTAGGCGAAATGGTTGGAACGCCCGTACCACCGGTTGCAGTGGTGTAAAACAGCAGTCCTGTCCCGAATGCCACAATGTTATTACCAGTAGAGAATTGGCAGAACGATTGCGGCTGCGTAATTGGATCCGGCGATGGGGGGGTAATAGAAACCTGAATGACTTGTGGCAGCGACGTGCAGCCGGCAATTGTAACCGTTACGTAGTATTTTCCGGTATCGGCATACGATAGGTTGTTGCGCGTGGCACTGCTGCCGGTAGCACTAAAGTTGTTGGGGCCAAACCAATTATAGGTATTGCCCGGAATCGGGTTCTGAACCGTCAGGTTGAGGGTGCTGCCCAGGCACTGCGGTGCATTGGCAGAAGCGGTTGGCGCAGGTGGTGCACCTGGCGCTACAAGGGAAACCGGCCCCAGGAAGTTGGCGCGGCAGCCATTGGTGTTCACAATCCGGATGCTGTCATAAGTTCCGGCAGTGAGTCCGGAAATCACGTAATTTCCGGAAGCGTCAGAGGTGATAGAAGGCAGGTTTACTAAAACCCCATTGCGGCGGTAGCGCAGCGAATAGGTAATAGCATTGCCCAGATTTTTGATTTGAATGCTGCCGTTGTTTCCGGTGCAGGTTGTTGGATTGGTAACCGTTCCCAACGCCAGAGTCGGATTTGGGTACACCACTACTGTAGTCGAATCGGCAGTGGAGGTTAGACCATAAGCCTTTACCGTTCCAAAATATTTGGCTGAGGTAACGGCGCGGGGCACCACGACTTCGAAAACACCTGTGTTGTTGGTAAGTGTGCCGCTGATACCCGGTCCGGTAAGGGAATACTGCGGCGCATTTGATGGATTGGAGGTCACAATGTTGCCATTTACAACGATTGTTACGGTATCGCCACCACACAGCGGTCCATTGTTGGTGAGCACCGGTGGCGCAGGTGTTCCGGAAATTTCTACCAGATAATCTTCTGTTTCACCGCTGCCATAAGTAGCGCAGGGCCTCACGGCATTGATAGAAGGCGTACGGTTCAACACAAAACGCAAGCGGTTAATACCTACCTGTGCAGTTGTTGGCACTGTAAAGCTGCCGGAGTGTGATGGAACATTCGTGCTGTTAGCCGCCGCCCCGATTCGTACCAGTGTTTCGGTGGCTGTGTCGTAAACCGTATTGTGGTTATAGTCGATAAATGCCTTCAGGGTGTTGGCACCCAGCGTGTTGCTGGAGAACTGGCTTACATCCAGGGAATAAGTGCTTCCCTTCGTTAGTGGTATAGGCGCAAGGCTGGTATAATCGGTGTAAGTGGCGTTGGCCTGTGGGTTGTTCGTCAACGGCGGTGCCGGCGAAGGAATTGGATAGGTAAAGAAACCACCAATCTGCACCTGTGCAATATCTTCATTTACAGCATTTCCGGCTGCCGATGTACAAAGGCAGTTATAGAAAGGCGCAATCGCCATCAGGAAGCAGGGCGAAGTTGCCGAAGCACCGGAATTAGCGCAGGTGACCACTACCCGGTAGGCCTGCGACCGGCTCACACCGGCAGGCACATCATAAGTAGGATCGGTCGCACCCGCGATGTTGCGCCACGGACCCGCGCAACTGTTAGCTACCTGCCATTGTAGGGACGTTCCGGAAATATTGGTGTTATAACCGTTGGCCGTGAGCGTAAAACCCTCCCCGGGGCAGAGGCTGGAAGGACCGGTGATGGATCCAATCGTCGGTGTTCCGCTACATGGCACCAGTTGATTGATGTTAATATCATCCACACTCAGGAAGAACGGCGAAGCCGTGCCTTTCACCGAGATACCAAAGTATTGCACACCGCTCTGCGCGGGTTTGATCTGAGCCGAATATTGGCGGTAAGTCGTGTTATTGACGCTGGTAACAGCCGTTCCCAAAACCGTAATTCCAGCTTCGTTGGGCCGGTCAGCCAACACAGCCCGTAAGGTGTCGAAGCCACTGGCTCCGTCCGCAATATACCAAAAAGAAAACTTATAGGTGATGGCGCTGTCCAGCTCAAAAGCCGGGGTAAACAGGTAGCGATTGGCAGCGGAGTTTTTAAAAGAAACAAACTTGCTGCCACCCGTAGTGTGGTTATACCGGTTATAAGAAGGCAGGTTCGTAATGTAGCTTAGTACAGTACTTCCCAGGGTGATGGCCTTCATACAGGTTGGCAGGGTGTTGTTGGCCGTGATGTTTTCAAAGTTCTCAGAATACGGCAGCGTGGCTACCAAGCAGGGCACCAGGAAGCTACCGGCGGTTGGCGTTGTGCAACTTCCATTCACAGCAGCCACTTCAAAAAGATAGGTTTCATCCGCCATCAGGCCGGTCAGGCTATAGGAGTTCGCGCTCACAACTGTAGGTGTTGCCCAGGAGGCAACTGTAGTCGGGTCGGTGCTGAGCCGATAACGAACGGTGTAGCTGGTAGCACCGGGAATCGGCGTCCAGTCCAGCGTGGTAGTTGTAGAAGTCTGATCCGAAAAAGTAGCGGTCGGACCGGCGCAAGCGCCAATCAACGTAACATCGTCAATCCCAATCGGAGGGTTAGAGCCACCACTGGCATCATTAACCCAGCGAAACAAGAGACGGCGCTGGGTTTGCGCCGTCTTATTTCCGGAAAGCGCAGCCGGAATCTGAATCGTGTATGTAGTCCATCCGGCGGTTGTTTGCACGGGAACAATGTCCAGTTGCTGATAGCCCGCCAGGTCTGGTGTGGCAGAAATAGTCCCGGTATGCGTACCAGCTGCGGGCGCTGCGCCCGGCGTGCCGGTAGACATATAAACCAACGCCTGGTCCAGATTATTCTGCCCTTTCTGAATGGCTTTAAAAGTAAGCGTTAGAGCTGGGTAACCTGCCGGAAGCGTTACATCCTGATACAGAAAAACGCTGGTGCTGGAGTTAAAAGTATACGTATGAGCAGCCGCAGCACCCGTGCCATTGCTGACATAAGCACTTTTAGTTCCGGAAAAACCGGCGGTCGCGTTGGTACCAATAATCCATTTATTGGTCTGCGAGCCATTTACGATTTGCCACGGCGGTGCAGTCGCATTCTCAAAGCCTCCGTTATTTGTTGTTGGGTCGATCAGGGTTACCTGGGCTTGCACACCGGATAACGCCGCCATCAAAAACAAAGAAGAAAGCAGTAAACGTTTGAACATAGGTTTCTGGTAATAAATAGAAAGGGGCAAGCCCTTATGAAAGCGCTGCAAAAAGCACTCTTTATCAGCCGACTAAGCTAAGACAAATTGCTTATTCCGCCAAAAGGATTGTTAATGCATTTTCTCACGCGCAGGTGCCCTAGCGGAGCACCTGAATTTTACGGGTTTCAACACCGGCCTCGCTTTGCAGCGAAAACAGGTAGGTGCCCACCGGCCAATCCCGCACGGCAATCACACCATTATCTTTACCGGCAGGCCAGTTTTCCCGGAAAAGCACCCGGCCACTGAGGTCGGTTACAGTTACCGCTATCCCTGATTGCCCTGCATTTCCGGAAACAGAAACCTGAAACGCGTCGTGAGCCGGATTGGGATAGATGGAAACAACAGCAGAAGAAGTTGCTGCAAGGGACGTTTCCACACCCAGCGACGCACCGGTCCAGTAAAGCAAAAGGCCTCCGGTTTCGGTTCCTAACACCATTTCCAGCTTACCATCGCCGTCCACGTCTGCCACAGCAGGAGCTGTATATTCTTGGGTCACGATTTGAGAAAAAGTATCGGCAACCGGCACAAAAGACTGCGCAGGATTGCCGCTTTCCACATCTTCCCAAACGCCCAATGTGCCATAGTAATTGCCCATCACCAGATAATCCTTCGCGCTGCCAGCCTGCAACTTACCCAGGAATGGGCGACTGCGCCGGAACGGATACGGAAACGGACTGTTGTCCGACACGCGCACGCCGCCAAAAGTATCAATGGCCGGACCATAAGAAATAATCCCGGGTGTGGTGTTGGTATTCAGGAAAGCAGTCAGAGTGCCATCGGCCTGGCCCAAAACCAAGTCTGGCTTGCCATCTTTATTAATATCATAAAACACCGGCGAAGCATAAGACCAAACGTCAATAAGGTTGCTGCCGTTGCGGGCCATCGCGATATCGGTAAGGGTCCAGACGGGCTGCACGGAGGCCGAGGCAGCGGTGTTCTGAAAATACACCACTTTCCCGTCGGTGCGGCCAATGATCAGGTCGTCTTTTCCGTCACCATCCACATCCCCCACTGCCGGATCGGTTGCATACACCGTCAGGTTGGAAACACCCGCCAGATTATCAGTTACATACCGGAACTTAGGCGCACCGGCAGCAGTGGTGATGTTTTCATAATAATGCAGGCGCGGCACTTCCGCGCCGGTCGGCAGTTTTTCCAGCCCGCCGACCAACAAGTCCAGTTTTCCATCTTTGTTATAATCATAAAAGAGAGGGCGTGCATACCGACCCACATCTATAATATCGTTGGAGAACAGCGAATCAGTGGTAAAATCAAAGCGGGGTGCGGCAGCCGTGCCGTTGTTTTGATAATACCAGATCTGCGCGCGGTTGCGGGAACCAGCACCATGCGGAGCAATGATAATATCTTTCAAACCATCACCGTTGTAATCGGCATAAAAAGCAGCTGGGTAGTTGCTTTCATAGTATTGTCTGCCGCTGCTTTGCCAGAGCGTATCCTGCGCCACCATGGTGTCGCGGGACCAGTTATACTCTACCCGACCGTTTTTCACAAACTGAATGTCGTTGAAGGCGCCATTGCCATTCAGATAGTCAATATCACCATCACCGTCCATATCAAACGCACAAAGCGTGTTGGTGCCGTGCATTGTGCCTTTGGCCTTTGTGTGGGGAGCCATCTGTTCAGCACCCGGGGCCGGCGGGAAGGCAATGTAATTGGTGTCGCAGGTATTTTGGTTATACCCCATTAAGACAGGCCGCTCTGTCAGTTGCATGGTTCCACCCCAACAACCGGTAACCACGTGCAGCCGTATCGTATCGCGCGGCAGCCCATACTCTTCCTGGAGATTCTGGTAATACAAAATACGCGAGCCGTTAATAGAATAAGAGAAAAAATCCAGGTCGCCGTCGCCATCCACATCCACGATTCCCGGAATGGCGCTGTTGCCCACGTAGGCGTTAAACTCCTGGCCGCTGGGACCGCCGTAGTAAAGCTCTTTTACAAATTGAAACCGCAACTTGCCATTGTCGTAATATCCTTTGGATACATTAAATCCAGCCAGACCGGCATGAAACAAATCCGGGACGCCATCGCGGTTGTAATCCATCAACAGCATATAGTTCACGATTTCCGGAAAAGCCGCCTCGAATTGCGGCGCATAACGGTAGTCGGGCGCACCGGCAAAACCATGATTGATAAAAGTGCGAACCCCGGATTTTCCATACCCTTCAAACGAGACCAAATCGCCTTTGCCATCGCCATTCAGATCCACAATCGAAAACTGTGGCGTATTAAAGCCCCCGCAAAACGGGGCTGATAAAGCGTGTGCCCCTTTTTCCACCGAAATGTGACCCGCTGGATTGTATTTGTTAAGCGATTGTGCATGCGCTGCAACCGCTGTGCCCAAACACAGCGCTGAAAGAATAAAATTTTTCATGGTCCTGGACAGAAAAAGGTGAAAAAATTTGGATTAAAATTTTTTAAAACTACGGCATATCCGCTGAAAATTTCCCGAAATTTTTGCCTTTCTATACCCAGAAAAGACTTTTTCCAGAGATACCGTCGTCTGCTAAAGGCAGACGGACACAAATCCGCAAAGGGTTGGGTTTATCTTTTTTTCTGAAGCGGCGAGTCGGCTTCTTTCAGGAAATGGTTATACACCAGCCGGTCGGCCAGCGATGGAAACAGTTTATTAAGCCACACCGTAAGCTTTCCCTGTGCGGTCAAAATCAGATTGCGTTTGCGCTTTTCAATCGCATTCAGAATGTGCGCGGCGCAGGTTTCGGCGCTCATGAGCTTGTCCTCCGCTAAGGGCGTTTCGCCCTGTGATTTGCCTTCGGCATTGCGCGCTACGGCCCGGATATTGGAAGACGTAAACCCGGGACTTATCCACAGCGCCGTCGCGCCGGTATAAAGCAGTTCTGTTCGCAACACTTCCAGGAAAGCCTGCAAGGCCGCCTTGCTCGCACTATAACCTGCCCGCGCCGGCAACCCCCGATAACCAGCAATGCTGGATATCCCCGCAATCACACCTTTGCGCGCCAGAATATGGGGTAAGGCAAAACGCGAGCAATACACTGCGCCCCAGAAGTTGATGTCCATCAGCTCCCGCAACACGTCCAACGAAACATCGGCAAAAAGCGCCCGCATCGAAATACCGGCGTTGTTAATCAGTACATCTATCCCGCCAAACGTTTCTACCGTTTTCGTAATAAAAGCCTCGCACTGCGCCGCATCCGAAACATCGGCTTCGAAAAGCAACAGATTTTCTGCCGACGGCCCCAGTGCTGCCGTCAGCTTTTGAAAATTACGTCCACAGGCCGCTACTTGCGCGCCTTCCTGCAGCAGTCGTTCTACCAACGCCCGCCCAATTCCGGAAGAGGCTCCGGTAACCACTGCAATTTTGCCCTTCCAATATGCCATGAGATGGTTGGATGTAGAGAAAATTTCCGGAAATTTCCGGAAAATAAACGCAAAAATAAACTTTAAGACAGGCCTTTCGTTTATACATTTAGGGCGATTCTACGGCAACTGCGCAACCTCACCAAGCATTTGCCGCGGCGCTTTTTTCTTTTTTCAAAAATCCCCAAAGCTGATTCACTCTTGACAGAAGCTATCATCAACCTGGAAACCATCAACCCTATTGAATTCTTTGGGGTCAACAACAGCAAATTCGACCTGCTGAAAAGACGCTTTCCACGCCTCAAAATTCTTTCCCGAGGCTCGCAGATAAAGATTACCGGACAGTCGGCAGACGTAGAGCAGGCGCAGATGCGCATCAACCAGGTGATTAAATACTTGGAGCGCAACGGCCACCTTTCCGAAAATTATTTTTCTCAAATCCTCGGCGACGAAGAAGCCGGCGAAACGCCTGTTTCTGCCGATGCGCTGGAAAGCGACGTACTGGTGTTTGGCCCCAACGGAAAAGTCATCCGCGCCAAAACGCAAAACCAGAAAAGCATGGCGGCAGCGGCGGATAAAAACGACATCATTTTTGCCATTGGCCCTGCCGGAACCGGTAAAACCTACACCGCCGTAGCCCTGGCTGTGCGCGCCCTCAAGAACAAAAGCGTCCGGAAAATCATCCTGACCCGCCCGGCGGTGGAAGCCGGCGAGAGCCTTGGTTTTCTGCCCGGCGATTTAAAGGAGAAAATCGACCCGTACCTGCGCCCACTCTACGATGCGCTCGACGATATGCTGCCGTCCGACAAGCTGAATTACTACATGACCAACCGCATTATTGAGATTGCGCCGCTGGCCTACATGCGGGGCCGCACGCTCGATAATTCGTTTATCATCCTGGATGAAGCGCAAAACACGACCGACCTGCAAATCAAAATGTTTCTGACTCGTATCGGACCGAATGCAAAAGCCATTATCACCGGCGACGTCACGCAGATTGACCTGCCGAAAAACCAGAAATCGGGCCTTGCCAAAGCAGTGCGCATCCTGCGCCACATCGACGGCATTGCCCACATTGAGCTGGACGAGTCTGACGTGGTGCGTCACCGCCTCGTGAAGCACATCATCCGTGCCTACGACAAAGAGCAATCCCGCGAGGAGATTGCCGGTAACAGCCGCCCCGAGGAGCGTGAATACCGCGAATTGCGAAAAAGCGGCGCGGCCAACCAACCAGCAGAGAAAGCGGCGGCTCCGGAAGTCAAAAACGCTGATGAAAAAGCGGAAAATTAAGCCTCCCGGCACCCTATTCAAATCAAAAAATCCCGGAAATTTCCGGGATTTTTTGGTTGGAATTACTTTTTGGCGGTCAGGTTCCGGAACACTTCTTCCAGACTTTGGGTATCGGCTTGCAAGGCTTCAATGGCGATATTGCCGTCCAGCGCCCATTGCATGGTGTTACGGCGCAGGGCTTCCAGATCTTCGCCTTCCAGCCGCCATACTTTCGGCGAAACCGGCGTTGCTTTTTGCAGCCCCCGAATCGCTTTCAGGTCTTTTTGCGGAAGGTCTTTTTCTAACCGTAACAACAAAGCAGGCTTGCGCTTTCCGGCCTGCAAATCGCCAATCGCATCATCGGCGGCCAACTGCCCATTACTGATGATAATAATCCGGCTGCACAAGGCCTGCACTTCCTGCATGATATGGGTAGAAAGCAAAACCGTTTTCTCCTTTCCGATACTTGTAATCAGATTGCGGATGTCCACCAGCTGATTGGGGTCGAGGCCGGAAGTCGGCTCGTCCAGAATCAACACTTCGGGATCGTGAAGCAAGGCCTGCGCCAGCCCTACCCGCTGTTTATAACCTTTGGAAAGCATTCCGATTTTCTTATGCGCTTCCTTGCCCAGGCCGGTGCGCTCAATCATCTCCTCGGCGCGCTTGGCAGCTGCCTTGCCCAGCCCATGAATATTTCCGGAAAATTGCAGATATTCCCGCACATACATATCCAGATATAGGGGATTGGCTTCGGGCAGATACCCCACCCGTTTGCGAACTTCCTGCGGCGCCGTTTGGGCATCAAAACCGCTCACCAGCGCTCGGCCTTCGGTAGGCGGCAGGTAGCCGGTAATCATCTTCATGGTGGTGGATTTTCCGGCCCCGTTTGGTCCCAGAAACCCTACTACCTCTCCAGGCACGACTTCAAAACTCACATTGTTTACGGCCTTTTGCTCGCCAAAAATTTTGGTAAGCCCCTGAACTTGAATGGACATGAGGCAAAGCTAACGAAAGCAGCGGTGCAGCCTATCAAAAAAAGTCCGGCAACCTGCAAAACGGGTGCCGGACTTTCCGGAAAAAACTATGTTTTAGACTTACCGCTTATTCGCAGTGTAACCTACAAAGCGGCAGTTGGTTTGCGAGCCCGGATCGGTCGTGTCGCGGGTCGTGACGATCAGAAAGTCGATATTCTGGTCGTTTAAAGCCAGCGATTGCTGTCGGCGGAAGGTATCGGTGTACTGGTCGGTAAAGATGATCTGACTGCCGGAAGCAATGCCATAAGTCGTGTCAAAAGGTGCCCGATAGCGGGCTACGCCCAACTGATTGGGCTCTTTTGCCATAAAAATGGTCAGGGTGTCGGCATAGGTCGGCCCTAGGGAATCTTTGTTATTCACCCCGTTGCAGCGCACCAGTCCCGGCCATTTGCCGATAAACTTCTGCGCCGTTTTAATTTCACACTCTGCGCCTTCATAACCGGTAGGGCAGCGACAAAAATTATCAGCGCAGGTGCCGCCGTTTTTACACTTCAAAGTCGTGCAGCTGTCTTTTTCACACGAGGCGATAAAAAGGGTGGAACAGGCTCCAAGCACTGCCGCGATTGCCAGCAAACCGTGTTTCAAATTCTTCATGCAGGATACAAAATCAGGCTACCAAACTACAATAAACTTCTGAATTCTCCGCATCGGAGGGTTAAATCGCGTTATTTTCTCCCGAAAACGCCTTCCAGCCTTGCGCAATCAGGTCATGCACCTTGCCGCCTTTGGTGTGGATTTTCCGGCCTTCTTCGGCCTTCGTCATGTAGCCAATCACCGAAATCGCTTCGTTGGTCACGATGGTTTCGTAGGCCGATTGCGGAACGGTAAACAACAACTCATAGTCCTCACCGCCGTTGAGCGCGCACATCGTCGGGTCAATGTTGAACTCAAAGGCAGCCTCGCGGCTTTCATCGTGGATGGGCAGTTTTTCTTCGTAAATCACGCAGCCGAGCTGGCTTGCTTCGCAGAGGTGAATGGCTTCTGAAGACACGCCGTCGCTCACATCAATCATCGCCGTCGGCGCAATTTTATTTTCTTCCAGCCAGCTTACAATATCGGCGCGCGGCTCGGGTTTCAGCTGCCGGCCCACGATATACGCCTTGCCTTCCAGGTTGGGCTGGATTTGTGGATTTTCGAGGAAAATCCGCTTTTCCCGCTCCAACAACTGCAATCCAAGATACGCGCCACCCACGTCTCCGCTCAGGCAGATCAGGTCGCCTTCTTTGGCCCCGCTGCGCAACACGGCCGTTCCGGGTACCAGCTCGCCAATTGCCGTCACCGAAATCAGCAGGCCTTTGGTGGAGGAAGAGGTGTCGCCGCCCACCAAATCCACGTGGTAGCGCTCGCAGGCCGCCCGAATGCCGGAATAGAGTTCGTCCAGCGCCTCTACCGGAAAGCGGTTGGAAACGGCAATGGAAACGGTTACCTGCGTCGGCGTGGCCATCATGGCGCACACGTCCGAAAGATTCACCGCAATGGCCTTGTAGCCCAGGTGTTTAAGCGGATAATAACTGAGATCGAAATGAACGCCTTCAATCAACAGGTCGGTGGACACCACCGTTTGGCGGCCAAAATGATCCAGCACCGCCGCGTCGTCGCCAATGCCGGTAAGGGTAGAGATATTGCGGGTTTCAAAATCGCGGGTCAGGTGGTGGATAAGCGAAAATTCACCCATCGTTGCCACTTCGGTACGGGGTTGGTCAGCCATTGGTTTTTCCGGAAAAGTAAGGGTCAAAAAGAGATTGGATTTGCGCTTGCATCGGGGCGTGGATATGACCATTAGTCGCCAGCGTTTGCCGGTCAAAAACCGTTGCCGGCGCGCCGCTAAAGTTGGTGATTTTTCCGCCCGCTTCGGCTACCAGCAAATAGCCTGCCGCAATGTCCCACGGACTGAGGTTGTATTCCCAAAAGCCATCAAACCGGCCCGCAGCTACCCAGCACAAATCCAGCGCTGCCGAGCCCAGCCGCCGGATGGGAAGGCCTTGCTTTACGAAATGCCCGAAAACATCCACCGGATGCGGACCGTCGCCTTCGTTCCAGGCGTAGGGAAAACCAGTTACCAGGCAGGCGTGTGAAAAGTCCGATTTTGAAGAAACGCGAATTGGCTCGCCGTTCAGCGTAGCGCCCGCGCCTTTTTCGGCAAAAAAGAATTCATCCATCATCGGGTTGTACACTGCACCGAGAATCAGCTCGTCGTTATGAAGCAAGGCCAGGCTGATGCAACACAAGGGAATGCCGTGGGCAAAATTGACCGTGCCGTCAATCGGGTCCAGAATCCAGAGGTAGTCGGCATTTTCGGGGCGCTCGCTCCGGTATTCTTCGCCTAAAATGAAATGTTCCGGAAAATCCGCCAGAATCATATCGGTAACGGTTTTTTCCACGGCCTGGTCCACCTCGGTTACCAGATTATTGATGCCTTCTTTTTCCGCAATTTTAAAGCCGCCGCCAAAGGCTGCCAGAATCATCTCGCCGCCTTTATAGACGCACTGTTTTAGTTTGCTGCGCAGGGCAGCCCGGTCTTCATTCATAGTTTAAAGTTTAAGCGCTTTTCCCTGATAATAATCCAGCACTTTCACCCGGAAAATATACTCATAAAGCGCGTTCTGCAAGGTAGATTCCGCTTGAAACCGCGACGTCTGCGTTACCAGATATTCCACCGTATTCGTCAGCCCGATTGCGTAGCGCTTCGTGGCAAATTCCAAGGCACGGTTGGCAGCCTCGGCGGCGCGGCGGGCGGCATAGTAGCGCTGCCAGGCATTGCGGGCGTCGTTATGGGCTTTATACACATTTTGCTTTAGCGTGACCTCGGCCTGTTCGCGGGCCAGCCGCGCACTTTGGGTATTGATCTTTGCCTGCCGGTAATTAAACGTGTTTTGCCAGCCGTTGAAAAGCGGCACGTTTACGTTCAGCCCCACCAGTTGCCGGAAATTGCTTTCCAGTTGCCGCCCCAAAGGAACGGCTGTTAAAATGGGCGTGCCGGTAATAGTATAAATCGGTGAATAGCTGCCGTCGCTGCCTTGGGTAAAATACTGTCCGGAGGGCGTATAGCCGCCCAGCGTATAGCCACTCACCGACTGAAAATTGCTCGCCCAGTTGTTGCCCAATTGCGCTGTCAAACTCAGCTGCGGGTAGCGCGCTGCCGACATGGATTGCTCTGACTTTTCGGAAGCGGCTATCTTTAAATCTGCACTTTTCAGGGTTCCAAAGCGCTGCGCCGCCAGGGCATACACTTCCTCCGGTGAAACGGAAATACCAGCAGCAAAATCTTCGGGAATAATCTCGGGTGCCTCAATCTCCAACGGCGTTTCAAAGGAAAAATTCAGCAAGGCTTTGAGGTCCAGAATGGCTGAGGTATAGTCTGCTTTTCCGGAAATATAGGCTGCGCTGTCGGAGGCCAGCTGCGATTCTAACTGCGCCGCGTTCAGTTCCGGCAAACGCCCGCTGCTTACGAATTTCTGGGTTTGCGAAAGTTGTGCGGCAGATAACCGGATTTGCTGTTCCAACACCAGAATCTGCTGCTTGGCAAGCAGTGCGCGCAGGTAGCCCGTGGCTACGTTGAGCGACACATCATCGCGCAGTTGGGAGAGATCCTGGGCAGCCGCTTCGGCGTTGAGTCGGTTGCTTTCAATGGCACGGCGGCGCGAAAACCACCCAAAAAGCAATACATCAGCGTTGCCGGAAGCAGAGAAAAACCGGTAGCTGCCGTCCACAAACTGGTTGGTGGTAGGGTTGATAGAGCGGCCAAACGACTGCCCGTACGTACCGTTGATATTGGCGCTCGGCAGCTGCGAAAGTTTGCTTTGCTTCAAGCGCAGTTCGGCCAGCCGCTCGTTGAGGATGTTTTGCTGAATGGAAATATTGTGCTCCTGCGCGTAGCGCACGCACTGCTCCAGGCTCCAGGTTTGGGCTTGCGCCGTGGCGGTGAAAACGCCGGGACCGGCGCACCACAAGAGAGCAAGAGGAAAAAGCCGCTTTAGAGTTTTCACAAAAGCAAAAGTAGGCGGGATTTGCTCTTTTAGACTTGACAACTCTATCATTCAATTTATCTGTGGACTTGTCAAGTCGCACCAACCTCTACCCTTCTTCATAGCAATGGCGGCAGCGGGGTTCGTAGCTTTCACCGGCGCCCAGTTGTAGGGTGTCAGTAGCGGTATTTTTCCGGAATGAGAAAGCTGCAAGTCCGCCGCATTTCACGCAAATAGCGTGCAGCTTGGTGATATATTCCGCCACGGCCAACAACTGCGGCATGGGGCCAAAGGGTTTTCCGGAAAAATCCATGTCCAGACCGGCAATGATGACGCGACAACCGCGCCGGGCCAGTTCCACCGCGACTTCCGGAAGACCGTCGTCAAAAAATTGGGCTTCGTCGATGCCCACGACTGCGCCGGACGTTGCTTTTTGAAGGATTTCGGGCGCCTTATGCACGGGCTGGGAGGTCCATTTTCCAGCATTATGCGATACTACTTCCCCTTGACTGTAGCGCACATCGGCGGCGGGCTTAAAAACCTGCACCGGCAGCCGCGCAATCTCGGCGCGACGCAGGCGGCGAATCAGTTCTTCGGTTTTTCCGGAAAACATACTGCCGCAAATCACTTCTATCCACCCGCCTTTTTCAGAAATCAAATTGCGCTCGCGAAACATGTGGCGAAAGTAAAGGAGTTAGGGATTCGTAGAGACGATGCATGCATCGTCTGTGGATCATTGGGGTGAAAGCCGCACACAGAATACCCTTGTTCCCCCACTTTTTTATCATCCTCACAGAAGAGTTTCCGGAGTGCCACAAATTGCATTTTAGCTCTTCTTCTGCTTTAAAAATTCCTTTTCCAGAAAAGAAACAATCGTTTTCGTAGCGCCGGTATTCTTCTGCACAAACCGGGCAGCTTTTTCACCTGCTGCTATCCGCTCGGTCTCCTTTTCCATCCAGAAATTCAGGGCTTTTTTTAGAGAATCTGTATCATGTATCACCCCTGCCCCACCGGCATCTATCAATCCCTGCGCTTCCAGAAATTGATGAAATATGGGGCCGTGAAGCACTGGTGCGCCCATGGCTGCGGGTTCCAGAACATTGTGAATACCGGCTTTTCCGAACCCACCACCCACATAGGCAATCGCCGCCGATTGATAGAGTTGCAGCAACATCCCGACGGTATCTACCAAAAGCACTGGAGATTCCGGATGGACACCCTTAGTCCAGCGCGTGATTTTTCCCACAAAAAGACTTTCTATTTTTTGAAGATGGCTTTCCCCGACCTCATGCGGCACGATGACCAGCTTCCATTTTCCGGAAATTTCGCCCCAAACCGCTGCCAGCAGCACCTCATCCTGCGGCCAGGTGCTGCCCGCAATCAGAAGCGGTGCCCCACCGGAAAACCGCTGGATTTCCGGAATTTCAACCGCGCCGGCAGCGGCTTCGGCCACGCGATCGAAGCGGGTATCACCGGCAACGGAAACGTTTGAGCAGCCATTTTGGAAAAGCAATTTCCGGGAATCTTCGTCCTGCACAAAGATGTGGGAAAGCAACCGTAGCATTTTCCGCTGCACGCCGCCATACCATTTAAAATATCCTTGCTTCGGGGTGAACCGCGCCGCAAAAAGAACCACCGGAATTCCGGAAACCTGAAGCGCTTGCAGGTAATACAGCCATAGGTCATACTTCACCATCAAAGCCAGCACCGGCTTCACCGCAGCCACAAACCGACGGGCGTTTTCCGGAGTGTCATGGGGCAGGTAAAAAACGTAATCGGCACCGGCGTAATCCTTGCGAACCTCATAGCCGGAAGGCGAAAAAAAGGTGAGCAAGAACGCATGATCCGGATGTTTTTCCCGCAAGGCTTCCAGCACGGGGCGGCCTTGTTCAAACTCGCCGAGCGACGCGCAGTGCAGCCAGATGACCGGACGGATTTCTTCTTTAAAAGTGTTTTCTATTTGCGCTACAAGTCCTTTCCGACCGGCTACAAACCTGGCTGCTTTCGGCGAAAACGGTGCGATCAGGTGGGCAGCGGCGCGGTAGGCAACAAGAGCGGTGTTGTAGAGAATATTCACAGAAAGAAAAACGCGCGGCGATTTTAAATCGAGAACGCGCCGGGCAGCGCGTTCCTGTTAACAGCAGAGACGCCCGGGTCGGGCCGTCTCTACGAGGCCGTTATTAATAAAAAATATCCTCGCTGCGCTTTTTGTAGATGGCGAAATACCAACCAGCCCGAATGCCGAAAAGGCCATCGAAACGGGAATCTTTGTACGGTCGTGACAGATCGAACTGCCAATCGCGGCGCCCGGCGGTGAAGCCCAGGGTAGCGCCCACGCCCACGTGAAAATTCACCAATCCGCTTTCCGAAAAATGCTGGTAAGCAACATAAGGCTCTAAGAAAACGCCGTTAGTGAGCCGGTCATAGCCTTTTTTATAGTCATCCCGCAACTGAGAAAAATAGTCTTGCAGATTGAAATAAAAAACCTTGTGCTGCATAAAACCGGCGGTGAGCTGCACCAGCAGGCCACGGTTGGGATAAGCTTTTGAGAAAGGAAACATTTTACCGGCGGTGAGGGCCAGCATATACCCTCTTTCGGCGATTTCCATGCCCGAGCGGCGGCCATTGTCGTTGATATAAAAGCCGGAAGCATCTTTGATATTCCACAGCAGGCTGTCGTCGCGCAGGTCGGTTCCAAACAGGAAATCGCCTTTTACCCCAAACTGCCAGTTGTTTTGAAGCCGGTATTGCAGCGAGCCGCCCACGCGCCAGGAAGGCCCAAAACCCTTGGCCATATCGCCAAACGGCACATCATAGCCACCCTGTGCCCCAATGAGGAAGCCTTGTTTGGTAGCAGTGCCGCCCAAAGGACCAAACAAATCTTCGTCTTGTTGGGAAAAGGCTGCGAAAGGGATTATCAACAACAATAAAAACGCCAGAGCTTTTTGCATGCCCCAAAAGTATTGATGAACACTGTTTCCGGAAAAAACCAAAACGCAAACAGCCCAAAGATACCGGTAGGTTATCGTACTTTTGCGCCACTTTTCCGGAAAATTTGCCCATGCAAAAACTACAAATGGTGGACCTGCACCGCCAGTACCTCCACATCAAAGCCGAAGTAGACGCGGCTATTCAGACCGTAATTGACACCACTGCTTTTATCAACGGACCGGATGTTGGTGCGTTTGCCGGCGAACTGGCGCAATACCTAGGCGTGAAACATGTGATTCCCTGCGCCAATGGCACTGACGCGTTGCAGATTGCTTTAATGGCGTTGGACTTAAAGCCAGGCGATGAAGTGATTACACCTTCTTTTACCTACATCGCAACGGTAGAAGTAGTGGCGCTGCTTGGCCTGACACCGGTTTTTGTGGATGTGGATGCCGAAACCTTCACGATGGATCTGGAAAGTGTGCGGACGGCGATTACACCGAAAACGAAAGCGATTATCCCGGTGCACCTCTACGGCCAGAGTGTGGATATGGCACCGCTTTTAAAATTGGCCGCCGAGCACAACCTGCCGGTGATTGAAGACAATGCGCAGGCCATTGGCGCAGATTATACGTTTCCGGATGGCCGCGTAGCCAAAACAGGCGCAATGGGTACGATTGGCTGCACGTCGTTTTTCCCGTCCAAAAACCTGGGTTGCTACGGCGACGGCGGGGCAATGTTTACCAACGACGATACGCTGGCCGAAAAGCTGCGCATGATTGCCAACCATGGTCAAAAGGTGCGCTATTACCATGAAATAGTAGGCTGCAACAGCCGACTGGATTCTATCCAAGCGGCCATTTTACGCGTGAAACTGCCTCATCTGGACGGTTATAATGATGCGCGCCGTGCGGCGGCAGATGCTTACGATGCAGCATTTTCCGGAAATAAACACATCCAGACGCCGGTACGTGCGCCCTACTCGACGCATGTTTTCCACCAATACACTTTGAAGCTTCAAGGCGTGGATCGAGATGCGGTTTCGGCTGCGCTGACGGAGCGCGGCATTCCCAACATGATTTATTACCCCGTTCCCAGTCACAAGCAAGACATGCTCCGGCAATTCGCCAGCGCGGATGCCACTTTGCCGGTAACCGACGCACTCAACAAATGTGTGCTTTCCCTGCCCATTCATACCGAGCTGAGCAACACAGAAATCAAACTCATTACCACTACTGTAAACGAGGTTGTAGCCCATTTGGCGCAGCAACAATCTTAAAATGAAAGTAACGCAAACGCCTATTGAAGGCTTGCTAATCCTAGAACCACGTGTTTTTCACGACGACCGGGGCTATTTCTTTGAAAGCTTCAATGAAAAAGTTTTCTGGGAAGAAACCGGTCACCAAATTCCTTTTATTCAGGACAATCAGGCACGCTCTACCCGGAATGTACTGCGCGGACTACACTTCCAGAAAGCCCCTTACGCCCAAACAAAATTGCTGCGGGTTTTGGAAGGATCTATCTGGGATGTGGCTGTGGATTTGCGCAAAGACAGCAAAACATATGGTCGCTGGTATGGCGTGGAACTGAGCGCCGAAAACAAGTTGCAGTTTTTGGTGCCGCGCGGCTTTGCGCATGGCTACGCGGTGCTTTCTGAAACCGCCGAAGTGCTTTACAAATGCGACAATGCCTACCACAAAATGAGTGAAGGCGGTGTGCGCTACGATGATCCGGAGTTAAATATTGACTGGAAAATTGACCTTCGCAACGCTCTTGTTTCGGAAAAAGACCTGGTGCAGCCCCTGCTTCGGGAGAATCCTATCTTACTATAAGCCCCAAATTTCCGGAAATACTATGCCTGTCCACTTTATAAAGTGGACAGGCATAGTGCTTTAAAAGCCATATTGACACACAAGGAGCCACCCAAGCGACATTTTGTCGCAAAAAAGTGATGGTGGAATTGGTTTTGTAATACTTGGAGTACAAAACCATTTTCAACTATGTTTTACCACGAACTTTCTTATCGCCCTGCTCTGACCAACAGCCCGCGCGCTGCCCGCCGCCATTCCGGAAACAACCTGGCTGCGGTAAATGTGCTCGAAAAAGATGGCAACTATGAGTTGCACTTAATGGCACCCGGCCGTGCGAAAGAAGACTTTAAAATCTCGCTGAGTCCGGAAAAAAGTTTGCTTATCAGCTACGAAGCACCGGAAAAGGAAACGACCGAATGGCTGCATCAGGAATATAAGCTGCATTCTTTCAAGCGTTCCGTCAAGCTGGCCGACAACATGGATGTTTCCAAAATTGCTGCTACCTACGAAAACGGCATCCTGGTGATTACTGTTCCAAAAGCAGCAGAAGCAGCCCAAACCAGCCTGGAAATTCCGGTTCAGTAAGGGCCAATTTCCGGCACGGTAATTATCTCTTTTTCTGTTGACCTTTTAAAAACACCGCATCATGTTTGAAAGCAAATCCGGCTCCGGTATGGAGCGTAAAACCGTTGGCGGGCTGATTGAAGATTTCTTTGCTAAAACCGTCAGCACCATTGCCGGTGATGACGTTTGGAGCGATCGCACGGCTAATGTTCCGGTAAATATCAAAGAAACGCCAATAGCCTACGATATGCAACTGGTGGCACCCGGTCTAAAGAAAGAGGATTTTAAAATTCATCTGGACCGCAACCTCCTTACGGTTTCCTTTGATCACCTCGACGAATTGGCATCGGGCGAAGAAGGCCGCTGGCTGCGCCATGAGTTTAAACAGCGCTCTTTCCGCCGCGCTTTTACCCTTAATGACCGCATTGATACCAGCGCGATTGCGGCCCGTTATGCCGACGGCATCCTGCACCTGAACCTTCCAAAAAAGGATACGGTAGATGTGCCACCACAGCAGATCAATGTAGGTTGATTGAACTTATAGCTTAGATTATGGGGACGCGCTATTCAGTGCGTCCTTTTCATTTAAAGCAACGGAATGTTGCCCGTAAATTCAGAATGCGCCTGGTTCTTAAAACGCCTTTCCGTGCGTACTCCGAATCACTGCCGGTTTTAAAAACGGCAACGCGTTGAGCACCGAAATCACCGGACTTAGCAAGGCTTCGCTGCCAAAGCGCCCTTGCAACAAGCGGCCCATGTGCATCCGGCGACGGAAATGATCATTCCAGTTTTGGGTGAAAGTTTTTTCCATTTCAGTACGGGATTTTTCTTCTTTTAGAAAAGCGCTGCCCGCCTCAAACGCCATTTTTGCGCTGTGCATCGCCATCGACATGCCGTTGCCGCTGAGGGGTGGAATGAGTCCGGCGCTGTCGCCGAGGCAGAGCATTCCGCTGGTTACAGCGCTGCGTTTTTGAAAGGAAATTCCGGAAATGGCCAGCGGTTTGGGGTAGAGAAATTCCGCCTCGCGCCAAATGGTTTTCAGGAAAGGATTGCGGGCCAGAACGGTTTCTTCCAGCTGCGCAATGCTGTTTCCGGCCCGCCGCAACGCCTCACCGCGAACCAGGTAACACAGGCACAACCGATCTCCTTCTACCCGCGAAATGCCGCAGTAGCCGCCGGAAAAATGGTGGAGCGCAATCAGGTCTTCGGGATGACCGGCGTAGCAAATGTGGTGTTTAATGCCCACCCAGCCATCCAGAACCGGGTCGGTTTTCCGGAGAAAAGAGCGCTGTAACTGCACATCCAGATTACTCTTCTTACCCCAGCTACCGAGGACGATTTTTCCGGAAAATGCGCCTTTGGTGGTATACATTTCAAAACCGTCCTCACTTTCCCGCGAGACGCTTTCCACCTTGGTTTGCGTGAAGATCTGTGCGCCTACCCTTGTTGCACAATCCGACAGCACTGCGTCAAAAGCGTAGCGACTGAGGCCGAACCCACCAAGCGGCAGTTGGGCCGAAAGCGTTTTTCCGCCCGTTGTGGATAGTAAAAAACGGTTTATCTGTGGCAGCCCTTCGGTCTCTAATCCAATATCCTTCAGAAACGGCTCGCTTTCGCGGCTGATGTACTCGCCGCACACCTTATGGCGCGGGTAGCTTTCTTTCTCAAAAACAGCCACCGAAAACCCATCGCGTGCAAAAAGCGTTGCCGCTGAAAGTCCGGCGATGCCGCCGCCAATTATCAGAACTTCAAAGTGCTGCGCCATTTCCCCAGATTACAAGATAACGAAACGCCCAACGCCATTGAATTAAAGGTTGTGAAAGCCCGGATTTCCGGAAAATCTGGCCCCAATCCGCCCGGCGAAAAGCCCGTAAAACCGAGAGCGGCGCATCGTTTTTTACAAGATAGCTTTTAGAGAAAAGGCGGGTCAGGGTTTTGATGGAATGGTAAGCGAGCGGGTGGCGGTGCAGGTCGTTGATAAAAAACCCCAACTGGCTGTTTTGCTGCATCCAAAGCATTTGATGGATGAGCGCAGCTTCACTGAAATGGTGGCAAAACAGGGACGAGAAAACGATGTGCGGTTTTCCGGAAATTCCGAAATCCGCCTTCTGATAATCGCTGCAAATCCACGCTACCGACTGCGCTGGAATACCGGAATTTGCACGGGCGTAGTCAATGCAATCCCTTTTCAAATCAATGCCGGACAGGCGAAACGGAATGCCTTCTTTTTCTAAAAAATTAGCAACAACCCGCAGGTTATCACCACCGCCACAGCCGATTTCTGCCACGTGCAAAATTTCCCCAAAATCCTTAGGCAACAATGCTTTTAACCCCCGAAGGGTGATGCGGTGGCCGCCGAGCCGGGTATTGATAACGTCCAGTTCGCGCAGGTTTTGGGCGAGATCGCTAAAGGGAATGCCGTCGCCATCTAACAACTCTGCTTCGCTGCTGCGTGTGCCCCAGTTCATGCCGGTTGCAGGATAAAACTTTCCATTGTGAGCCCGGGGCCGAACGCCACGCCAAACACTTTTTTGTCTTTTTCCGCCAAGGCTTCGGCCCACATCTCTTTCAACACAAAAATAATCGTGGCTGAGGAAATGTTCCCGATCTGGCGCAGCACCTCGTAGGAATGCGAAAGGTCGCTTTTGGCCAGTTGCAATCCTTTTTCCAGCGCTGCCAGGATGCGCTTGCCGCCGGGGTGGATGCACCAATGCCCGATTTGGTCACGGGTTGCTTTGGCTTTTTCCAGCGCGCGGTCCAGCAACGGAGCAATATCGGCACCTAGCAGGTCGGGCACGTAACCGGAAAGGCGCATCAAAAATCCTTTTGCTGATAGGTTCCAGGCCATTTCTTCCCGGCCCTGCCACAGCACCTCGGAATAGAAATCCTGAACTACAAAACCATCGGCAGCGTGAGCATTTCCGGTAATCAAAGCCGCCGACGCGCCGTCGCCAAAAAGGGCTGCCGAAACCGCACTTTCTGCTTCGTAGGCGTTTTGAAAATGCAGTGTGCACAACTCGGTGCAAACAATTAGGACTTTAGCGGTTGGGTCGGCATCAGCGAAGGCGGCGGCCATTTTTAGGCCATGAATGGCGGCGTAACAGCCCATGAAATTCACCGCCGTCCGGTGCGCGTTGGGGCGGATGCCGAGCTTTTCCATCGCCATTAGTTCCAGACCGGGGGCGCTGAGACCGGTGCAGCTCACGGTGATAAAATGGGTGATGTCTGACGCTTCCAGACCGGCAGTTTGAAGGCAGTTTTGCGCGGCAGCAACGGTTAGGTCGGGGGCTTTTTCCAGGTAGCGCTCCATGCGGCTTTCAAGGCCTGGACAGCCGCCGGCAGCTTCAAAAAAGGTGCCTTTTTCCGGATGCTCGGGCAGGAAATCGGGCAGCACGCTGTGGCGCTGGTCAATACCGCTTTGATGGTAGAGGAAACGCAGCTTGCGGCCTTCGGGCGTTCCGGCAATACCGTAGGCATCCTGCATAAAGTGCAGAATATCCTCTTGCGGAATGGCGTATTCCGGAAGTGCGGTGCCTACTGAGATAATTTTAGCCAAAACTGGAAGGAAGGATAGAAAGCAGAAAAAAAGCGCAGTTGGTGCAGACGGCGGCGCGCCAGCTCATGCGCATCGTGTGGCAGTAATCAGCCAGAAGCGGATTTTGAAAACACTGCCGTGCCCACCGCAAAAACCAATATAATACTGGCGAAAACAGTGCCAGCAACAAAAGAAAATGCGTTCCCCGGCCTTCGGTATAAAACCAATATCCCAAAAGCAGGAACGAAACGAGATAGAGCGCCGCGCAATACACAAACGTTCCGCGCACGCCGAGCGCCGCCGAAAGGGTTTTGACGCCGTCGTTCCGGTCTTGCTCGTGTTGGTAGATTTGGGTGATGGGGTAGAAAGCGCCGAGGAGCAGGGTGCTGACTACAAGTCCGAAAACAGGTGCACTTTCTTTTCCGGAAATCGCCATGTAGGATGCAAAATAAACGAGCGCGCCCTGCGAAAGGGTAACGGTGAGGTAGCCTAGGATCGGATGCTTTTTCAGGCGCACGCCCCGGTAGCTGTAGAGGCGGGAAAGAACGATGTAGAGCGCAACACACCCGGCAAAAAGCGGGCTGATTACCAATGAAAGGCCGACGGCCAGGGCATCTACCAGCAGCGTGATCCACCCCACCGAAGCGGGCACTTCGCCGGGCGTTTCAATGCCGCCAATCGGGCCAGTATCTCTATCCTGCAGGCTGTTGTAGGCGTTGCTGGATGGGTACACCAGTAAGTGCAGAATCGCAAACGAAAGCACTGCCGGAAAGAGTTGCACCTCCGGAACCGTTGCCAGGGCCAGCAGGAAAACCGGCATCAGCAGAAACGAAAAGGGTATCCGGAAGTGTTGAAGCAAAGGTGTTTGGAGGAGAAAAAATTCTAAATAAAATAGCAGGCCCTTTACCAGTGCCTGCTAAAATAGGGTTTGGGAAGATGGCTTCAGAAGATATCTTAATCCAACTTCAGATTTCCTTCAATGGAATCATCCAGCGTTTTGCCCACCACAGCGCCAATCATTTGCTTGGCAAAGGCAACCATCTCGCCGTGCTTGGTATCCCAATAATAACCGGTTTGTGGCTTCACGGCAATCACGGTAATGCGCGGGTCGTCCACCCCTTCGGTGAACCAGGTTTTCAATATTGGCTCCCACAACTCTTTAATTTTCTCTTTATCGCGGGAAATGGAAGCGAGGCCAAACACGACCAGAAAATCGGAGTGGGAAGAGCCCTGGAAATACAGGCGTACATGCGCATCACTGGCAATATCGCTGTTTTTGTGGCTATCGGAGGCGCTGAGGAACCAGCACGTGCCGTCTTCATCCACTTTTTGCACCGACATGGGCCGGGAGGCTTCTGGGTTAGAATTGGCGGAGGCAGTGCAGAAAAAACACACGCCGGCCTTTTTAATCAGCTCGTGCATTTTCTCGCCGGCTTCTTTTCCGGAAAGGTCTTTGTGGTTCTGCTCAGGTTGATTTTTGTTGATGGAATCCATGGTAATGGGGTTGGAGCCGGTGGCGTTGAAGCTGCGCGTTGGAAACGTTGGAGCGCTTCGCGCGTTGGAACCTGCGACTTATTTAGGGATAAAAAAAGAATTTTCCTTACGACGTGTGGGCTTTCACCCAGCGGGCGTAGGCGTCGATGAAATGCTGGGCAAATTTTTGGGTGTCTTCGCTTTTGATATGGCCGTTTTCGTCGAAGATTTCGGCAGCCTTGCCGATGTAGGCTTCGGGCTGCTGCATCATCGGGATGTTCAGAAAAACGGCGCACTGGCGCAGGTTGTGATTGGCCCCAAAGCCGCCGAGCGCACTGATGGAAACGCTCACCACACCACCCGGCTTTTCGTTCCACACGCTTTGGCCGTAGGGCCGGGAGCCTACATCCAGCGCGTTTTTCAAGGCGGCGGGCAGGGCGCGGTTATACTCCGGAGTAAAAAACAAAACCGCATCCGAATCGGCAATTTCTTTGCGGAAGCGCGTCCAGGATTCCGGTGGGGTGTCTTCCAGGTCTTCGTTAAACATCGGCAGGTCGCCGATCTCCACAATTTGCATTTCCAGCGAATCGGGGGCCAGGGCCGTCATGGCTTTGGCCATCTTCCGGTTGTAGGAGCCTTTGCGCAGGCTGCCCACCAGGACGGCCACTTTTTTCTTCTGCATTGCTTTATGATTTTAAAAAGGAGGTTTGCTTCTCCAACAGAAAACATGTGCCAAAAGATTTCCGGAAAAGAAGGGTGTATTTCCGGGAAAATCCTGTCCGCACCCTTCCTAATTCAACTGCGGGTCGGGCGGCAGGTTTGCGAGGTTCTTATAACCATCACCGAGCGTTTCCAGCGCGGTGCGCCAAAGGTCTTCGCGGGGTGTTTCGAAGATGAGCTCGGCGGTGGCGTCGGCGACGAGCCAGTTGCCGGATTGCAACTCCGCTACCAGTTGCCCCTCGCCCCAGCCGGAATAACCCAGGTAAAACTGCACATCGGCCAGGGTTTTGACGCCAGCGGAGATTTCTTCTTCCAGGCTTTCAAACGCACTGCCCCAATAAATGCCCGGCATTACTTCGTGGCCGGTCTCGGAGGCCTCGGTGCGTTGCAGGATGCAAATGGTATCAAGCTGCACCGGCCCGCCCTGATACACGCCGAGCGAGGCCATTTCGGATTCGGGGAAAATCTTGCCGATAACTAAATCCGTTGGGCGGTTCATCACAAATCCAACCGTGCCTTCTTCGCTGTGTTCGCACAGCAGGATAACGGTGCGGAAGAAGTTCGGGTCGGGCATGAAAGGCTCCGCAATCAAGAGCTTTCCGGCGCGCAGGGCTGTGGGGTCAGGGATGTATCCGGTACTCATAAGCAGGCTATTTTAGAAAACTAAGGGACATTCCTTCTCCAAAACCTTTCCCAAAGAAAGTGCCAGCATTTTCTTCCCTGCCCCAAAAAAACCTTTTTCGTTTTAGCTTTACCGCCGTTTGTCCGGCAGGGCCGGGTTGCGCTTTTCATGTATCATTTCTCCAACTTTCTCTTATTTCTCTTCACCGTTCTGGGCGGCTCGGTGCCGCTTTGGGGGGTGCCGGTTTCGGAGCGCAACATGCATGGCATTCTGGCGTTTAGCGGCTCGTTCCTGCTGGGCATGACCCTGCTACACCTCTTGCCGGAGAGCATGGAGGAGCTGGGCCACGAAGCGGGCTTGCTGACGCTGGGCGGCTTTTTCCTGCAACTGTTTATCCAACGCCTCACACACGGCGCCGAACACGGCCACCACCACACGCCTCACGAAGGCACCCCCAAGGGCGCTGTTGTGGGCATTATTGGCGGGCTGGTGCTGCACGCGGTGATGGAAGGGCTGCCGCTGGGCTTTAATTACCGGCAGGCGGGCACTTCGCCCTCGCTGTACCTGGCGGTGGCGGCCCACAAGCTGCCAGAGGCCATGATTGTAACCATGCTGGCGCGGGCAGCCTGGGGGCGGGCCAGGGGCTGGCTCGCCATTGTGCTTTTTGCCGCCGTGACCCCGCTGGCCGGCACGCTGGCCCACTCCCTGGGCACGCAGTATCAGGCGATGGCGCAGGCCACGGCCTATGTCATCCCCATTGTGGCGGGGGCATTTCTGCATATTTCCACCACTATTTTCTACGAAAGCGGCACGCAAAACCACCACCTGAACGTACGGAAGGTACTGGCCATTGCCTTGGGGCTGGCCGTGGCACTGGCCACACTGCTGCTGCATTAAAAAAGGCTTTTTGAGCCCCCCGGAAACACAGGAGCCTTCCCGGAAAAGAGTACGGGCCCATCCCCTAACGCGGGGACATGCCCGTAGGCGGGTACGGACTCAACACGCAATCAGGGGATGAGCCCGTAGGCGGGTACGGATGCATCCCCTGGTTAGGGGACAGGCCTGTAGGCGAGTATGGATGCAACACGTAATTGGGGGATAGGCCCGTAGGCGGGTATGGGCTCATCCCCCGGTTGGGGGACGGGCCCGTACCCTTTTCCCGGTCTTTTCTGCAACCGGCTTTGGAGGCGCAGGCATTCTTTCCGGAACTTTGGCAGCCGGAGGACGCCTCACTGGCCCAATCCTTCCTAACTTCATAACATGATGATGCGATTTCTTTTTGCCCTGACCCTGCTGAGCGTGCTGTCCTGCTCCCGCGCCTCCAGGGCCGAGACGGCGGTGAAAGACCCACGGGCCAATAGCCTTTTGTGGAAGATTTCCGGAAACGGGCTGGCCAAGCCGTCGTATGTTTTCGGCACGATTCACATGATTTGCAAAGACGATTTTGTGTGGACCAATGCCATGCAAAAAGCGTTTGCCGCATCAGAAAAGGTATGTATGGAAATGGACCTCGACGACCCGGCCACCACCTTTGCCGCTGCTGCAGGCCTGATGAGCACCGACGGCAAAACGCTGCGCGATTATTTTACGCCGGAAGAATACCAGCGCCTCGACGCGTGGATGAAAAAGGAAAATGGCATGGGGCTGGAATTGCTCAACATGATGAAACCGGCTATGCTCTTGTCGCTGGTATCGGTGCGGGCAGGGGCCTGCGACTCTACGCTTTCCTACGAAATAGTGTTGATGGAAAAGGCCAAATCCGGCAAAACGCCGAAGGAAATCCTGGGGCTGGAGCCGGTGGCCGAGCAACTGGAAGTGCTGAACAGCATTCCCGCAGACACGATTGTGAAACAGGTGATGGCCGTGGTGGATCATCAAGACGCCGGCAGCGACGATGAATTCAGCAACCTGGTAGCGGCCTACAAAACCCAAAACCTGACGCGGCTGGATTCTTTGATGGGCATCTCCCCTACCCTGCAATCGGGCGACCGCGCCATTATGCTGGACGACCGCAACGCACGCTGGATTGACCGGATGGCCGGTTATATGAAATCTCACCAAACCTTCTTTGCCGTGGGCGCGGGCCACCTGCCGGGCACTGGCGGCGTGTTGGAATTGCTGCGCAAAGCAGGCTATACGGTAGAGGCGGTGGTGGAATAATTTCTCAATTTGAAAATGGCTCAATAGCTCAATGGATATTTTTTATTGTAGCTATCTGCGCCAATCTGCGGGGAAAATCTCGTCTAAACCAACCCCCCAAACCCTGTTTCATGAAACATGACACATGAAACATAAAACATGAAACATGCTTTCCATTTCCGTTGTCATCATCACCCTGAACGAAAGCCGGAACCTGGCGCGCTGTCTGGAATCGGTGGCGGGCATTGCCGATGAAGTAGTGATTTTAGACAGCTTTTCGACGGACGATACGGTGGCGATTGCAGAACGGTTTGGCGCGCGGGTGGTGCAGCAAAAGTTTGCGGGCTATGTAGCGCAAAAGAACGACGCAGTGGCGCTGGCTACGCACCACTGGGTGCTTTCACTGGATGCCGACGAAGCACCTTCGGAAGCGCTGCGGCAATCGTTGCTGGATTTTAAAGAAAGCACCCCGCAACACAATGCGTATTCTTTTGCGCGGCTCACCAATTATTGCGGCAAGTGGATCCGGCATTGCGGCTGGTACCCGGACGAAAAAGTGCGGCTTTTCCGGAAAGGAACGGGCGCATGGGTGGGCGAAAACCTGCACGAATCCTGGCAGCTCCACGACAGCAGCAGCGGCTACGGCAAACTAAAAGGCGATTTGCTGCACTATAGTTTCTACACCCTTTCCGGCCATATCCGGCAGATAGAAGGCTTTACCGAGATTGCCGCAAAGACCGCCGTGGCACGGGGCAAGAACGCCAGCATCCTGAAGGTATGGGGCGCACCGAAGTGGCGTTTTTTTCAGGATTATATTTTAAGACTGGGTTTCTTAGACGGTTACTCCGGATATCTGGTGTGTAAGTTTTCGGCGTTCTACACGCGGTTGAAGTATGCCAAAATCCGGCAGTATGCGCAGCAGCGGGACGCATAAAAAAAGTAGAGACAAGGCATGCCTTGTCTCTACGGTAGGTGTCGGTCAGATGGATATTTAATTCACAAACGGCATCTTCACCACCTTTGCTTTCAGGGGTTTGTCGCGCACAACCACGAAGACTTCGGTGCCCTCGGCTGCGGCGTCTTTGCTGAGGATGGCCATGCCGATGGCCTTGCCGAGTGTGGGGCTTTGGGTGCCGCTGGTGATATAACCGATTTCTTGCCCTTCGGCATTCTGGATTTTATAACCGTGGCGGGGAATGCCTTTGTCCACCATCTCCAGCCCCACGAGTTTGCGCTTGGCACCTTCGGCTTTTTGGGCCTCGAGGGCTTCGCGGTTGGTGAAGTCTTTGGTGAACTTGGTAATCCAGCCCAGGCCGGTTTCCAGCGGCGAGGTGGTATCGTCGATGTCGTTGCCGTAGAGGCAGAACCCTTTTTCGAGGCGCAGGGTGTCGCGGGCAGCGAGGCCAATGGGCTTCAGCCCTTTGGGCGTGCCCACGCGGAAGATTTCAGTCCAGATTTTCTCTGCGTTATCATCTTTATCTTCAAAATAAATTTCCACCCCACCCGAGCCGGTGTAGCCGGTGGCGCTGATAAGCACATTGTCCACACCTGCGAAACGGCCTTTTTCAAAGGTGTAGTACTTCATGCCGGCAAGGTCAATATCGGTCAGCTCCTGCAAAATCTTGGTAGCATTGGGGCCCTGCACGGCGAGCAGCGCGGTGCGGTCGGAGATGTCTTCCATGTCCACGCCTTCGGTGTTGTGTTGTTGAATCCAAGCCCAGTCTTTCTGGATGTTGGAGGCGTTCACCACCAGCATGTATTTGGCATTTTCTTCGAGGCAATAAATAATCAGGTCGTCGATAATGCCGCCTTCTTTGTTGGGAAAGCAGGAATACTGGGCTTTTCCTTTGGTGATTTTAGACGCGTCGTTGCTGGTGATGCGTTGAATAAGATCCAGCGCCTTCGGCCCGGAAAGAATAAACTCACCCATGTGGCTCACATCAAAAACGCCCGCATTGTTCCGGACGGTATGGTGTTCGTCGTTGATGCCGGAGTAGGAAATCGGCATGTTGTAGCCGGCAAATTCGGCCATTTTCGCGCCGAGGGCGGTGTGCTTTTGAGTAAAAGGCGTGGTTTTCATGAAAATCAATTGGAAATGGCCGCAAAGGTAATCTTTGGGTGGGATGGAATGCCCTCAGTCCACAAAGCATCGTTTTTAAGAAAATGACTTTACCTCTTGCCTACCTTTATTGTTCCCCCATGCCGCCCAAGCTTTCCCTTTTTCTCACATTTGCAAAGCGCACCGCCCCGGCTTTGCTCGTGGTGGATATAGCGTTTTTGCAACTGGTTTGGCTGTATGGAAGCGCCATTGTTCTCATCCTGATTTGGGCTAAAATCATCTCCAGCGTTTTGCTTTTTTACCTGGTGCGAAAGCTGCGGACAACCGAGGCGTTTTACTACCGCAACCTGGGCCTGACCCCTACGCGACTTTGGCTGACGCTGTTTGGGGTGGATTTTTTGTTGTTCAGCACTGCCATTATAATCCTTCTTTCCGGAAATCCTTATGCTTGAAGCCGACAGCATTCGCCTCTTCCGGGCCGGTCGCGCCTTGCTTTCCGGAATTTACCTGCGGGTAGAAAAGGGAAAACCGGTTGCGTTGCTGGGCACGAGCGGCAGCGGCAAAACAAGTTTGCTCCTTATAATCTACGGCTTGTTGCGCTGCGAAGGCTTGATACGGATAGACGGTATTCCCCAACCCGCTCTTTTCCGGAAACCAGAGCGCCTTCGCTTCTTGCCGCAAGCATCCATGACGCCCAAAAGCCTGCGTGTGAAAACTGTGCTGGCTCATTTCGGGATTCCGGAGAAGGCTTTTACCGCCGATTTTCCGGAATTTTTACCCTTGCTTACCAACCGGTTTGCCCAGCTTTCGGGCGGCGAACAACGCATTGTAGAGCTGTATTGTTTGCTGCGCCAACAAAGCCCATACCTGTTGCTGGATGAGCCTTTCCGAGGCATGAGTCCGGTGATGGTGGAGCGGTTTGGGGCGATTGTCACTGCCGAAAGCAGAAGCAAGGGCATTTTATTTACCGACCATCAACCGGAACGGGCGCAGCAGTTGGCAGATACAATCTGGACGTTGCGGGATGGTCATCTCACCAGAGAAAAGTAAATTTCCCAAACAGTGATGTTCCAGAAGGTACAGAGTTTGTAAGGTCATTAGCCTCCTGCTCTACTGTTCATGAACCGACTTTCTCTTCTTCTTTTTACTCTTTTTTTAAGCGCCTCGTGCAGTCAGGACAGCACCAGCGGCACTGGCAGCAGCACCGTGATTTCCAGCCAGCCCAAAGTGTTGGACGACGGCGCAGGCTTTGATTTGGAAAAAGCAACGTTCAATGAAGATGTTCCAACGCTGTATTCGAAGCGTTTCATCAACGACTATGCTTTTGACTCCGACTCGGCGTATGACCCGACCCACCCGCAGGCCGACAGTATTTTCCGGTACCGGATTGAAAGTTATATGGCTGGGGAAGCCGGTCTTTCCCTGCCCAAAAAGGACTTTGGTTTTCTCTATAAAACCCCACAACTGGATAGCGTAGCCAAGATCGGCGGGGCGTATTTTCATACGCTTTACACGCTGACAGACCTCCACAAAAAGCCGGTAGCCTATTACGCCGAAGCCGAGATCATCGACCCAAAAATGGTGCAGCTAGTGCTGGCAGCTTTCCGGAAAAAATACGGCGAACCTACGCATGCCTACTACTTGGACCGCGGCTTTGATGTGCGGTCTTACGAGTGGGTAACCGCCGACCGTACCATCCAGGTAGAAACCTCTTTTGGCTGGCGCGCTTCTGTTTCCAGCGATGGCAGCAACAGTAGCGGCAAATATTACCGGTTGGATTTGCTGATGCTCTCCAATAAAGCCAAGGCCGCTATTGACGAAGCACACGTTTTTACCCTGCCTGATCCCTTCGTGAAAGACGGCAAGTCTTATTCTTTAAAAAGCCTTCAGCTGGAACCTGTCAACCGGGCGAAAGACGAATTTTCCCTCAATTCCGATCAGCCGTACCTGGCCGATCTGGATGAATACAGCATGTATCACATCAGCAATGCACCGGCGGAAACAGAGGGCGAAGACGCCTCCCCGGCTATGGCTGTGGATAGTGCTTACTAACCAGGATGAACCATCCACCGTTATCCAGCACCCTATCACTGCCTCACCGCCAAGCAGAAAGCGATTCCGGCATGCTTTCCGAAAATGAAGGCACTAAATTTCAGTTAGTTAAAGCCTTATGCACACCCTGGAAACCATCGGTCATTTTATCGCTACCTGGTATTGGGCGCCGATGCTATTGGTGTATACCGGCGTGATCGTCACCATCCTGAGCGAAAACCGCAACCCCAGCAAGTCGCTTGCCTATATCATGGTAATTGTGTTTCTACCCATTGTTGGACTGATTGCCTATTACCTCGTGGGCCGAAAACCGGTTTTCAAAAGATGGGCATTCAAAAGAAAAGGCGACCGGGACCGCCGGAAGATGGCGGAGCATCTTGACGCGCTGCAACCGCAAATGGAGGCGCATCTTCAAACGCTTCAACAAAAGGTGGGCGACCTCTCCCAGCCGTTTGCCTACCTCTATGCACAGCGCCAGACGCTCATCAGCACCGGCAACACGGTGCAATTGCTGCTCAACGGCGAAGAAAAATTTCCGGAATTATTCACAGCCATTGCTGCTGCCACCACAAGTATTCTGGTAGAATATTACATCTTCACCGCCGATGACCTTGGCAACCACATCGCTGACCTGCTCATTCAGAAGGCTGGTGAGGGCGTTTGCGTTCGCGTGATTGTGGACGACGTGGGCTCCAACCATATTGGCGACATTCCCAAACGACTCGAAGCGGCGGGCATTCCCCTGCTCAAGACCATGCCGGTAACCTTTACCTCGCTGGCCAACAGCAACTACCGCAATCACCGCAAAATCGTAGCGATAGATGGCAAAGTGGGCTTTATTGGCGGCATCAACATTGACGACCGGTACTGGAACAACGGCAAGCACAAACTTTTCTGGCGCGACACCGCTCTGAAGATAGAAGGCAACGCCGTGAAGCTGCTGCAAATCCAATTCCTGTTGAGCTGGCTTTTTTCCGGTGGCAAAGATGATTTTCTGGAAAAGGAACTCCACCTGCTCAATCAACGCGAAGCGCAGCACGGCTCGGCCACCGTAGCCATTGCGGCCAGTGGACCCAGCGCGCCGGTTCCCTACATCCTGGAAGCCATCCTGCTGGCCATCAGCCAGGCCCGGAAAAGTGTTCGTATCTGCACGCCCTACTACATTCCCAATACCGAGCTGACCACTGCTTTGCAAATCGCCGCCAGTACCGGCATTGAGGTAGAGTTGATGATTCCCGAAAAATCCGATTCTTTTATCGTGCAGCACGCCTCGTTTTCGTTTATCAAGCCTTTGCTGGAGCGCGGCGTCAAGGTCTATCTCTACCAGAAAGGTTTTATCCACGCCAAAACCATTTCCATTGACGAAACCCTTTCGTTTATTGGTACGGTGAATATGGATACCCGCAGCTTCTACCTCAATTTTGAAATCACCTCGCTGGTATACGACCCGGCGCTCAGCCAGCGGTTGGAAGCCTCTTTTGCCGAAGATAAATCCCACAGCCGCTGCCTTGAACTACAAGGCTGGCAGGAACGCCCGGTGTTGCAGCGCGGTTTTGACTCGGTATGCCGGCTGGTTGCGCCGTTGTTGTAGGAAGGGGGAAATAATTTCTCTGACTGGTTTCCTATACAAAACGAAAAGGTCCGGGTAAAGATTACCCAGACCTTTTCTGCTATTTTTTCCGGAAATTTCCGGAAAATAACAGCCTTATGCTTCTACCGGAATCTCGGTTTTGGGCGCGGCGCTCTTGATGGCTTCAGAAGTGCCTTCGGCGTATTTCTCAAAGTTTTTCACAAACAACTTCGCCAGGTCGGTGGCTTTGCGGTCGTATTCGTCTTTGTCGGCCCAGGTTTCACGCGGGTTCAGCACTTCGCTTGGAACGCCCGGAACGCTTTGCGGCTTCATAAACCCAAACACGGCGTGCGGGGTGTATTCCACGTTATCCAGCTCGCCTTTCATGGCAGCGGTAATCATGGCGCGGGTGTGCTTCAGGCTCATGCGCTTGCCGGTGCCGTAGGCGCCGCCGGTCCAGCCGGTGTTGATCAACCATACTTTCACGTCCGGGTGGGCTTCCAGTTTCTTACCCAGCAGCTCGGCGTATTTGGCCGGGTGCAGGGGCAGGAATACGCGACCAAAGCACGCCGAGAACGTCGGCTGCGGCTCGGTTACACCTACTTCGGTACCCGCTACTTTGGCGGTGTAGCCGCTCATAAACTGATACATCGCCTGCTCTTTGGAAAGTCGGGAGATGGGCGGCAGAATGCCAAACGCGTCGGCGGTGAGGAAGAAAATGTTCTTCGGGTCGCCGCCGTAGGAAGGCTCTTTGGCGTTAGGGATAAAATCAATCGGATACGCCGCGCGGGTGTTCTCCGTAATAGAGCCGTCGGTGTAGTCCACTTCGTTGGTGCCTTCTTTGAAAACAATGTTTTCCAGAATGGTGCCGGGCTTAATCGCTTCCCAGATTTGTGGCTCTTTTTCCTTGCTCAGGTCAATCACCTTGGCATAGCAGCCGCCTTCAAAGTTGAAGACAGAGCCGTCGGCCCAGCCATGCTCATCGTCGCCGATCAGAGCGCGCTCCGGATCAGCAGAAAGCGTGGTTTTACCAGTGCCGGAAAGACCAAAGAACAGGGCTACGTCACCGTCTTTGCCTTCATTGGCCGAGCAGTGCATGGAAAGCACTTTATGGTCGTTGGGCAGCACAAAATTCAGTACGCCGAAGATGCCTTTTTTCATCTCACCGGTATAGGCCGAGCCACCAATGAGGATAACTTTCCGGGTAAAGTTCACGATAGTGAAATTGCCTTGGCGTGTACCGTCCACTTCCGGATCGGCGAGGAAAGAAGGCGCTTGGAGGATCAGCCAGTCGTGATTTTGCGTTTGCAGTTCTTCGCTGGTTGGGCGCAGAAACAGGTCGTTGCAAAACAGGTTGGCCCAGGGTGTTTCATTCACCACGCGCACGTTGAGGCGGTATTGCGGATCGGCACAGGCATAGGCATCGCGCACCCACACTTCGCGGTTGGAGAGGTGGGCCGCTACTTTATCATACAGCTTGTCGAACGCTTCCGGCGAAAAAGGAAAGTTGGGCTCTCCCCAGCTCACCGTGTTTTCGGTGATGGCGTCTTTAACGGTAAACTTATCCTTGGGAGAGCGGCCGGTGAATTTTCCGGTGCTTACACACAGTGCGCCCGAGTCGTTGAGCGTTCCTTGTCCCAGTTCCAGCGTCTTTTGTACCAGTGCTTCGGGAGCCAGATTCCAGTGAGCAATAGACGGATTGATACCGAGGTCAGCGAGGCGGGCCTGCGGATTTTTTGTGCCAAATTCCTGCATAATGTGCGGTTTCTTGGAGAAATGTGTAAAGTGGGGCAAAATTAAGTAACAGGGACTTAATACTGCAATGTAATAATGTAAAAAAGAAGACCCTTCGGGTGGTTGGGGCTGCGCTATTGGCCCTTCAACAAGCTCAGGATGACAGACGTTGGAGCCTTCGGCATAAAAGCCAGGCTTTTAGGCAGCTGATTTCCGGAAATTGACCTTTACTCTTGAGCGCTTGAATTTTGGCGTTTGGATTTTGAATCTTGTCTTAATCCCTAACCCCTGACACCTCCCGCTTGCTAATTGTGTTCAGCACAATCAAGAGCGCAATACTCATATAATAAAAGGCACCCACTTTATGGGTTTCAATCAACTCAGAGAAAAAGTTGTTGATAAAACCGGCGGCAAACATCCCCGCCACGCCCAGCGTAACGACGCGCCAATACCGGTCCCGGAAGCGATGATATACCCGCTGCGCCTGCCGGAAATAAGCGAGTACCAATAGGGCATACAGCAGCATCGCCGGCCAACCCTGCTCTACCAGCATAAACAAAAAGTAGTTGTGCGTCGTGCTGCGCTCGGGGTTACGGCTCACCCACGTCTGAAAATTGGTGACCGCATAAGGCTTATAGAAATCGTAGAAGGCATTCGGACCCACACCCGTCCATGGGCGGTCTTTGCTCATCCGCACCGCGGCAATCCAGCGGTAAAAGCGCTCGGCGCTGCTCATATCCTGCCCCCGGAAGGTAGCAATCATGTGGTCGCTAAAAGTAGCGTGGGAGTACGTGCGGTTGTAATCCGGATAAAAATCTAAATACCGGGAATTATTGGCCAGAAAAAATACCACCGCCAGTACCGCTGCATAAAAGAAAGGCACTACCAGATTCGCCAGCCGCATCTTAATAGCCAATACCATAATGCCTGCAAAAAGAATAGCCAATACGGCCCCGCGCGCATAACTAAAATAAATCGCTGCCAGCCAAAACAAGATAACAAACGCCATCACCAGCCACTTCCTCGAATACTTGCGCGTCAGCACCAGCGCCGCCACCATCGGTGGGAAAACCATCGACAGGATGGTGCCATAATCCACGTGGTTGTAGAAGATATCCGGAATGGCATACTCGATTTCCCGGAAGCCAAAATGGTAGGTTACGGCGTGAACAATAAAGATGTACGCCACAATCAGCAGCAGGGGAAAAAACACCAGCCGGAACCCTTTCCGGAAATCTGCCTTATCCCGGAAGATTAGCAGGGGCATCAACAGGAACGACGCCATAAACCAGTTCTTTGCAATAAAGAACTTCACAGAAATAAGCGGCTCCTCCGAATAAATCACCGCCACCACCAGCCACGCATATTGCAAGGCAATGATCAAGAGCAGCGGATTGCGCAGATAATCTTCCGGAAACAGGTTGCGCCGCGCCAGAATCAACAGCAACGTAACCACCAGAAATCCGGCCATTACCGGCTCGTCGGGCAGGGAAGTGGCCAGCGTGGCCGAAAGCTCCACGTCGTAGGAAATCACCATTCCCACCAAAAGCATCCACCAAGCCTTGCGCCAATCAAACAAAACCAGCAAGCCCGCGCACACCCCAAACGGCAGCAAGGCAATCAGCATGTTTCCGGAATAGCCCGCATAGGCCAGACACAACAAGAACCCCACCGCCACGGCGATGTTGCCCTTGCGGGTGCCTATCCAGGAAAAAAGAGTCTCTTGCATTTTTGGGGGAACGGAAAACAGCCGCCGGAAAGATTTTCTAAACGGCTTCGCGGCTTTGGATGGCCACCGACACCCGCTGATACCAACCGGCAAACACTACCCACAACACGCTAAACGCAAATCCGGCCAGCGTGAAAGCGATCAGCGTTGAAACCAGGCCCAACCCGCTTTTCTTACCCGGCACTTCCGCAGTAGAAATCACCTCCAGCGCCGGCAGTTCTTTATCGTCTACACCGGTGCTGCCCTCGGCGGCCATCGCCATATAGCGCGTCCGGTCAATCACGTATTGGTCCTTTACCGACTCCAGATTTTGCAACTCCTCAATTGCCCGCGCATCGGTGCTGCGGATATTGCTCATCGTCAGGCCATAGCGGTTGGGCGAAATGATGTCGTAGATTCCGGTGCGCTCCCGCAGGGCCACCAGCGAATCCGTCAATACGCGGATAGCGCTGTCGCTTTGAGCAATGCGGCGGCGCACGGCGTCGCGCGAGTTCAGGCGAATGCCGGAAAGGTAGCGGTTCAGCGTGTTTTCAATGATTGCTACCGCACTGTTGGTAACGGCGGCAGCCCGCTTCGGGTTTTTGTCTGTAAAAGAAATATTGATCGAGCCGAATTCCGTGCGACCGATGGTCAGATTGCTTTCCAGCTTTTTGAGCGCCGCTTCCATAGCGCCGGGCTTCGTCGGCTTAATCTTATACACTTTCATCAGCCCATTGCGCCGGATCACCTCGCGGGCCACATGATCGCTGTTGGCAATGGCCAAGGCCCGGTCGTTGATTTGCTCATTGGCAAAATAATCCACGTACGCGCCCTGCGAGAAGAGCCGCGCACGGTCGGAGGTCATTGGGTTGGCGATCATGACTTCGGCCTTGGCTTTGTATTTGGCCGGGCTCAAAAAGTAAACCGCCAATCCAATCAGGAAAGCCGCCGCCGTAATGGCAATAATAAAGTTCCGGCGCTTCAGGATGGAATGCAGAATATCCAACAAATCGAAACGAACGTGCGGGGTAGAAAGGTTTTCAGGGCTTTGCATCAATAAAAGAGAAATCGGCGGGCGAAGATAAAGAGATAGTGAATAGTGAATAGTGAAT
>JAEWBT010000058.1 GCA_023391015.1 Bacteroidota bacterium | reverse complement strand
GCTCAGGTTGGCGAAGACGCCCAGGTTTGGGAGGAAGACGCCCAGGTTGGGGGGGGAAGACACCCAGATTTGGGGGAAGACGCCCAGGTTGGGCGTCTCTACGGGTACAAGCCGGCATATTAATTCTTCCAACCGCCGCTTTTGTTATAAAAAACGCATGGCCGTTGGGCGTTTCTACAGCGTTCGTACTTTCGCCCCACTCAAAAATCCCCTTTCTACGCAATGACTATTAATATCCAAGAGGTGATTCAAAGCCTGGGCCTGACCGAAACCGCCGAAGGCGTGGCCACTGGCACCCAATATCTTTCCGGAAACGGCGCTGCTATCGACTCTTATTCGCCGGTAGATGGCAAGAAGATTGGCACTGTTACCACGGCCACCCGCGAAGATTATGACGCTGTGGTGCGGAAAGCACAGGAAGCAGCCCTGGAATGGCGGCAATGGACGGCGCCCCGGCGCGGCGAAGTGGTGCGCCAGATCGGCAACGCCCTGCGCGAGCAGAAAGATGCACTGGGTGCGCTCGTTTCCTACGAGATGGGCAAATCGCTTCAGGAGGGCCTCGGCGAGGTGCAGGAGATGATCGACATCGCCGACTTTGCGGTGGGCCTTTCCCGCCAGCTCTACGGCCTCACTATGACATCGGAACGCCCCGACCACCGCATGTATGAGCAGTGGCACCCGCTGGGTGTGGTAGGGATTATCTCTGCCTTCAACTTTCCCGTGGCGGTGTGGAGCTGGAACGCCTTTATAGCCTGGGTGTGCGGCAATACCTGCGTGTGGAAACCATCGGAAAAAACCCCGCTCACGGCCAATGCCTGCCAGAACATTGTGGCGAAAGTGCTGGAAGCCAATGGCGTTCCCGAAGGAATTAACGGCCTGACGCAGGGAGGCCGCGAGGTGGGCGAATGGATGAGCCACGACGAGCGCATGCCGCTGGTGTCGGCCACGGGTTCTTCCCGCATGGGCAAGGCCGTTGGCATTGCGGTTGCCAGCCGTTTTGGCAAATCTTTGCTGGAACTGGGCGGCAACAATGCCATTATCATCTCTGAACAGGCCGACCTGGACATGGCTTTGCTGGGAAGCCTTTTTGGTGCGGTGGGAACCGCCGGCCAACGCTGCACCACCACCCGCCGTCTCATCATCCACGAAGCGGTGTATGATGCGTTTAAAGAAAAACTCGCTACGGCCTACAAGCAGCTTTCCATCGGCAACCCGCTGGACAGCAAGAACCATGTGGGCCCACTGATTGACAAAGATGCTGTATCCATGTATTTGAATGCATTGGACAAGGTGAAAGCCGAAGGCGGCAAAGAGGTTGTGGCCGGGGGCGTGCTGGAAGGCGAAGGGTATGAAAGCGGTTGCTACGTGAAACCAGCGGTATGGGAAGCCCGCAACGATATGGAAATCGTGCGCACCGAGACGTTTGCTCCCATCCTCTACCTGATGAAATACCGGAACCTGGAGGATGCGATTGCTATGCAAAACGCTGTTCCGCAGGGTCTTTCCTCTTCCATCTTCACCCTCAACATGCGCGAGGCCGAAACCTTCCTGTCCTATAAGGGATCTGACTGCGGCATTGCCAACGTCAATATCGGCACGAGCGGTGCCGAGATCGGTGGTGCCTTTGGTGGGGAAAAAGAAACCGGCGGTGGCCGCGAGAGCGGCTCCGATAGCTGGAAGGCCTACATGCGCCGCCAGACGAATACTATCAACTGGAGCGCGAACCTGCCCTTGGCCCAGGGCATTAAGTTTACGGTTTAGGTGATTTTGGAATGCGGACGAGACGGATTTTGAGGGATTCCATACGGATTCGCTATCTGTTCCAGTGGGTTCCCATCCGTTTCCTCCGCGTTTCTTTTCAAAACAATTCTTTTCTATGAAAAATCTCTTTTCTCTTCTTTCCTTTTCGGCGGCGACCCTGCTGTTCGTCGGTTGTTCTTCTGGCCCCAGCGATGCGGAACGGAAAAAGAACTTTACGGATGAATGCGTTACCTCGGCGCTGGAAAGCTTTGGCAACACGATGGACAAAAAGCTTGTGGAAGACTACTGCTCTTGTTCCTACGAGAAGCTAACGGGCGGCATGAGCACCAGCGAGCAAGACCTGCTGGATAAAGACCCGAATGACCCGGCTTTGGCGGCCAAAGCCGAGAGCCTGACCAAGCCCTGCCTGGATGAATTTGTGCAAAAGGCCAGCAGCCAGATGGGGCAATAGGAAGGAGTGAATACGAACAGGAAATGAGCCGGTGATAACAGTTTTACATTGTGCAGGTCATTGCGCATCTTGTGGGTCATTGCGAGCGAAGCGAAGGGCCCTGCACAAAATACCCTGTATGATGTGCAGGTTGCTTCGTCGTTCCTCCTCGCAATGACCCGCAAAATGTAGAAAGCCATACTATTAACTCATTTCTCGCTGATACTTCAGGCTCAGAAAAACGGTTTTTCTATTGAATCCTAAAACATTCTCTATCCCTTCTTTCCGGAACCGGTTGCTATCCTGCATGGCAGCCGGTTTTTTCCTATTGCTTCCGCAAGTGGTTTCGGCGCAAAAGCTGGAGGTCGGGGATATTCTTTTCCAAAATCTGCCCTGTGGCGACATGTGCGACGCCATTATCGCCACCACACCCTGCCAGAACGACCGCCGGTTTAATCATTGCGGCATTGTGGTAGAGGATTCCGGAAAACTATTCGTGGTGGAAGCCATCGGGAAACAGGTGCAAAAAACACCCCTTCCAGCCTTCACGGCACGCGACACCGCCCGGAAGCTGTATGTAGGCCGTGCGAAAATTTCCGGAAAATCCCGGAAAAAAGCGGCCCTCGAAAGCCTTCGCTACCTGGGCCGCCCGTATGACGACCCTTTTCTGCCCGGAGACAGCGCCCTATACTGCTCGGAGCTGGTGTGGGAAGCCTTTGCCCCCAACGGCGAAAGATTGTTTTCCCTAAAACCCATGACGTTCCAAAGCGGGGGCGATACGCATCCGGCGTGGAAAAAGTATTATCAGGCCCTGGGTCAGCCCATTCCCGAAGGCGTTTTGGGCATTAATCCCTGCGCCATTGCCAATTCGGAACAGGTTCAGTTCTTTAGCGTTTGGAAACGCTAAGGAACCGAACCTGTTAGATTGGACTCGCTGCGCGAATTGGATTGCCTGCGGCAATTGGATGCTGCTTTGCAGCATTGGATGCCCTTTGGGCATTGAAGAACCGGCTGGTTTGGTTTCAAAACGGCACCATTCAAATTTTTAAGCCTTACAGACTTTCTGGAAAGTAATGCCGAAGGCGTCCAATACCGCAGGTGTCCAATACTTTAATTTCCCGCCTTCGGCGGGATGTCCAATGCGCTCAGCCAGTTAGGCTTCTTTCTTCGGCGGCAGGTCGAAGGCGATTGCCTGGTGTTCGAAGTGGCCCTTGTGGGAGCCATCGCAGAACGGTTTATTTTTCGAGAGGCCGCAGCGGCAAATGCTGATGACCGTCCGGCCACCGAGGCCGTATTCGTTGCCATCCTTATCGACCAGAATGAAATCCTCGCCATCTACTTTCAGCGAGCCATTGTTGTTGACGGTAATCTTGGTTGCCATTTGTCAGGTTTTAGTCAGAAAAAGAAAGGGTGCAAATTAAGGAAGCGGCTCAGAAACCAACATCCGGACGTTTCGGGGCAGGATCTGCGCCTCGATGGCACGGACCCGGCCCATAAACTCCCCATCCACCTGGAACGGTACGGGTCGCCGCAGCTTGATTTGCAGTTGAGTGGTGGTATAAACCTCGTGTTTGGGCTGGAATACCGGCTTGCCTTTCAGGAAAGACCGCACGACACCCCAGAAATGAATGTTGCGGAACACCAGCACCTCGAAGCTTCCATCGTGCAGGCTGCCGGTTTCGTTCACCAATACCCCCGTTCCATAGCTGCGACCGTTGGCGATTAAAATCATAGCCGCACGGCGGCGGATGTATTTCCCATCGATAAACAGCTTGGCCACAAAGCTTTGCCTCTGGCGCAGGGTCTTTAGGATGAGTCTTCCGTAGTTCCAGAGACCCCGACCGGCGGTTTCCTCAAAATGGGCAATCAGTTGGGCATTGAGGCCCGCATCGCTGAGGTGGATGGAATAGTGGTTATTGACCTGAATGGCATCCATCTGCACGGTATAATCCGCCAGAATCACTTGCAGGGCTTCCTCGGGAGCCGTGGGAAGCGACAGCTCCGAGGCCATGCCATTGGCCGATCCGGCGGGCAACATGCCGGCTACCAGATTAAAACGGGCAGCCAGCTCGGCCACCAGCCGGAGGGTACCATCGCCCCCCACGGCGATCAGTCGTTGGGGCTTGCGGATTTTAATTTCGGCGGAGAGCTTTCTTTTGTCATCGGTGCCGGTTGTTTGCCAAAACGTATAGGAATGCGGCAGTTCGGCAAAGTTTTTTTGGATAGCGGCTTCCCAAACGCCCTTATCCTTGCCGCCGGCGCGGGGGTTGATGACGAACAGAAACCGGGATCCGGAGTTTATTGGCATATTTGTTTCCGCACCGTTTGCTGTACGCTGCTTTTCTCCTAAAACTCCTATTAAGAACCGCGCCAGTATGGGTTTTCTGTCCCGTCTTTTTGGCTCTTCGCCTACCAATCCCCAGATCCGGGTTTATCATTCTTATGGAGATGACGATCGCTGCTTTGTGATCGGCCATGTGCTGGAGGATGCTCCGGAGCGGGAATCCTCTGTAGAACCCGGCGAAAGCGGCCTGTGGGCCAATGCCCGCGCCATGTTACGGCTTTTTGCCCTCAAGCCTCAGGCGGGGGCCCTGGTGGAAGTGTGTTTTGGCGGGGTTACTTTCACCACGACCGCCAACGCAGAGGGCTTTTTCCATGTGGACCTGCTGGGCGATACGCCCCATCGCACAGGCTGGCACAACGTTTCGGCCAAAGGTCTTTCCGGAACGGCAGCGGGTGTGGAAGGGAAGGGCAAGGTGTTCCACCCGGTTTCCAAGAAGCAAGGCTTTATCTCCGATATCGACGATACGTTTCTGGTGTCGCATTCGCGCAACATCTTCCGGCGGTTGCGCACCCTGCTGACCAAAACGCCCCATACCCGCAAGCCCTTCGAGGGAGTTGTGGCGCATTATCAGGCGCTGGCCCTGCACAACACCACCGAAGAAGCGCCCCATCCGTTCTTTTATGTTTCCTCTTCGGAGTGGAACCTCTATGACTACATCCGCGACTTTTGCCGGTATCATGGCCTACCGGAAGGGATATTCCTCTTGAGCAGCCTCAAGCAGCTCAGCGACTTCGTCAAAACCGGCAGCAACAACCACTCCACCAAGCTGGATCGTATTGCCCGGATTCTGGAAGAATATCCGGCAACGCGCTTTGTGCTGTTGGGAGACGATACGCAACACGACCCGGAAATCTACCGGAAGATTGTGGAGCGGTTCGGAACCCAGATCAATGCGGTGTATTTGCGGCGGCGGCGGAAGTCGGAAGTTGCTGCGATCCAGGCGGTTCTGGACGAAATCCGCCTGGCCGGCGTGCCGGTTTGTTACTTCCGGCATAGCAACGAGGCGCTGGAACATTCCCGGAAAATCGGACTGGCGTAGCGATCTTTTCGTAGCAAGCAGGGATCCGGATTAACTTGCCCTTATGCAAAGCCCTTTCCGGATTTCAATATCCCTTGCGCGCTCCTGGCTTTTTATGCTACTGCTGCCGCTCGGCGGGATACTTTGGTTTTGCGTTTATTATCTGAGCAGCAGTCATGCGCGTTTGCTGGCAGATTTCCGGAAATCCTACGGTTGTTTTTACCGGAGTAAAGGCTTTGCCGAGCAATACTTTTCGCCCGCCGTGAAAGCAGCCGGAAATGGTTGGTGTGTAGCCGGGATTCTACTAAGCGTTGCGGGCATTGCAGCCCTGGCGTATGGGTTTTGGAAAAAGCCCGTACTGCGGTATCAAACCCTTATTTCCCGGAAAGCGTTTGGGGCGGTTGCCTTGTTGTGGATGGTCGCTTTGGGCAGCTGGCTTTGGGGAATGGCGAGGGCCCTGCCCGCTTATGATGAAGTTTTCTCGGCAATCAACGTGGCGGCGGAAGGGCCGGGGCTGGCGCTGCGCTATTACATGCTGCCCAACAACCATCCGCTTTTCAATATCCTGAACAGTCTGCTGCCGGGCAATGGCGGCGACAAAGTGTTTACGGGGCGATTGCTTTCCGGTCTTGCCCATCTGGGCACGGCAACCGTGTTTTACATCTGGATGCGCAGCCGCAAGTTGCCGGTTGGCTGGGCGTTTGGATTTACGGCAGTGTTGCTGCTTTTCTATCCCGTCTGGGCGTTCTCGTTTCAGGCGCGGGGCTACTCTATTTATCTGTTTTGCTGCTGGTCGGCAATTGTGAGTGTAGATGCCTATTTCCGGAAAAAGCACCTTATTTTCCTGTGGATTTACGGGGTGGTTAGCTTTCTGGGCTTTGCGGTGGTGCCGGCTTACCTGTATTGGCAAGTGGGAATTGGAGCGTATGCGCTTACGTACCTGCCGCTTTTCCGGAAAGAAGGCAACCTTTGGGGCCGGTTTCTGATTGCGCAGGTAGTTCTTGGAGCAGCTGTTTTTTTATTCTATCTCCCCGGCATTGCCACCAGTGGGCTGGCCGCTTACACCCAAAATCCTTATGTAACGCCCGCCGCAGATTCGCTATCGGGGTTTTTCAGCATTTTCCGGACGGCGCTGGAAAGCACCATTCGCTACAGCTTTGCCTCCGATATAGACGGCACCTCGGTGGTGTATCCGGTTGCTTTTTTATTGCCGCTGCTGGCCTGGCCGTTTTGTCGCTCGCCGGAAGGGAAACGGGCGATTCTGCAGTTTGCCATTTTCTGGGCCGTGTTTTGCGGGATGCAGCTGGGCATTACCCGCCGCTGGCCTTTTATGCGCAATATGGTGGCCCATTGCAGCCTTTTTGCCGGTGTGTTTCTCGTTGCTTTTTACTCTGCTGTGCAAGGCATTTTGGGGCGGTTTCGGCGGTTGAAAACCCTACCAAATTTGCTGACGGCGCTCCTGCTGCTGGCAACCGGCATTCACTACATACGGTTTATGCAGGATCACCTGAACGACCTCTACTATAATTTGTTGGATAAAAGCTATGCGGGGCCAGCGCAGTTGGTGGAGAAAATTCCAACAGAGGCACGGGTGTGGTATTCTGATGAAAGCTTTTTCCCGCATTTTTTGTTACGACAAAAAGACATTGCAGCCAGTCATTGCGTGGACGACACCAGCTACAATTATTTCATCTGGGACCACCGGTTGGAAGCACTTCCTGCTGCTTTTCAAAACATCCCCGCAACCGAGGTTTTTAGAAACGAACAGTACGTTTTATACCAGAAAACAGGGCGGGAATAGTCCTGCCTCACACCAGAACCGAAAGGATAATTTCCGGAAATAGAAGCAATTTTTCCGGGAAATAACTGCCTCGGCCAAAGCTGCTGTCGGTCTGGAGCGAAAAGGCATTTTTGCAATATCCAGATTGACTTCTCGTTATCTATAGCTTTAAGAAAACCGGTAGCCGCGCAAAAATTCCGGAACGCTCATCCTTTTTTTGCCTTCCAGTTGCAGTTCTTCCACCCACAGCCAGCCGTCTGGGGTAGCAAAGCGCAGATAAGACTTTCTATCTGTTTCATAATCACCGGGTTTGGGCAGTGGATAATCTTCTTTCACAACCTCAAACCGGCTTTTAAAGATGCGCAGGGCTTTGCCATCCAGAAAGGTATAAGCAGTTGGAAAGGGTGATAGGCCACGAACCTTATTATGCACTGCTTCCGCCGATTGCGAAAAATCCAGTTCGCAGTCGGCTTTGAAAATCTTGGGCGCGTGTTGAAGTCCTTCCGGATGTTGCGGCTGTGGTTTGGGCTGGAGCGTTCCGGCGGCCAATTCCTGCACCGTTTCGGTGAGAAGCGCTGCCCCTTGCTCCATCAACTTTTGGTAGAGCGTTCCAAAATCGTCGCCCGGCAGGATGGCGGTTTCTTTTTGTAGCAAAATCCCGCCGGTGTCAATTTCCTGTTGCAGTTGGAAGGTCGTCACGCCCGTAAAGCTTTCGCCATTGATGATGGCCCAGTTGATGGGCGCGGCGCCGCGGTATTGCGGCAGCAAAGAGGCGTGGACGTTGATGGTTCCCAGCGGCGGCATCGCCCAAACCGCCTCCGGCAACATCCGGAAGGCGACCACCACGTGCAGTTCAGCAGCCAGTTCGCGCAATGTTTCTAAAAATTCTGACCCTTTCAGCTTTTCGGGTTGCAGGATTTGGAGCCCTTGTTCCACCGCATATTTTTTCACTGCCGACTGGCTTAGTTGCTGTCCGCGACCGGCGGGCTTATCGGGGGCCGTCACGACGGCGGCAATGTCGTGGCCGCTTTCCAAAAGGGCCCGCAGGGAAGCAACCGCAAAATCGGGGGTTCCGAAGAAAATAATACGCATAGAGGGTTGGAGCCACTTCGTGGCGTTGGATAGTGTTAAAGGCGTTGCCGTTGGAGCCCTTTGGGCGTTGGCGTTCTATGTTGGAAGAAGCACAAAGATGCGGTAACGGCGCTGGTGGAACTGTTGAAACTTCACAGTAGAGAGCAATTGCTTTCGTAAAGCGCAGGAGGACAAAAGGCTGTTGTGAACGGCGTTTGTAGGATTTTGACCTCAAACCACAAACTTCCAACGCCCGCAGGGCTCCAACGTGCAACCCAACACGAAGTTCCAACGCCTTCGGCTCCAACGCGTATCCCTAATCCCCAAAGGGCGTTAGGGATACGTTCTCCCACCCCGCGTCAAAAATCACAGCCGGGTTGTATTTCCGGTAAAACGCTTTAGCCGGCTCGTTCCAAGAAAGCACCTGCCAGACCATTCCGGAAAAACCGTTTTGCCGTACCAGCGCTACCAAACCATCCATCAGCGCGGTAGCGACTCCGGCACGCCGCCAGCCTTCTTCTACGTATAAATCTTCCAGATACAGCCGGCGACCTTTCCAGGTAGAGTACCGCACGTACCAGAGTGCAAAGCCTATAACCGTTTCATCCGACCTGGCAACCAGCGCCTGCCAGAGAGGGGATGTACCAAATCCGTCTTCGGCAAACTGCGCCAGCGAAAGGGTGACGGCATTGGGTTCGCGCTCATACTCGGCCAGCTTTTGGATAAGGTTATAAATTTGGGGCACATCTTTTAAGACAGCGGATTGTACGATAAAGGCAGCCATTTCGTTTTTATTTTCCAGACGATTCCGTTCCGGCTTTTCAAACGCGAAATTGACCTTTTTCGTTTCCACTTTCCAACGCTTCTTTTTCTCTCTTTTCTTTATTAAATGAACACTACGCAAGCCGACATCATCTGGGTAGATGATGAAATCGCTTCCCTCAAATCCCAGATGCTTTTTCTGAAAGGCAAAGGCTATAACGTAACCCCTTTCTCCAACGGCCACGACGCGCTGGAATACCTCGCCGACAACCAACCCGATGTAGTGCTGCTGGATGAATCCATGCCCGGACTGACCGGCCTGGAAACGCTGTCGCGCATCAAGGAAATCCGCCCGCTGCTGCCGGTGGTAATGGTGACGAAAAACGAAGCCGAAAACATTATGGAAGAGGCCCTCGGCGCGCAGATTGCCGATTACCTTATCAAGCCGGTCAATCCCAATCAGGTGTTACTGAGTTTGAAAAAAATCATGGATGGCAAGCGGCTGGTGAGTGAAGCCACCACCACGGCTTTTCAGCAGGAATTCCGGAATCTTTTCATGCAGCTTTCGTCTGCCCCGAATGCGCAGGAGTGGAAAGAACTGTACGCCAAACTGGTGCGCTGGGAACTGGAGCTCACCGCTTCGGACTCGCCCGAGATGCTGGAGATCTTAGAAAGCCAGAAAAGCGAAGCCAACACCTCGTTTTTTAAGTTTATCTCTAAAAATTATGCAAGCTGGATTTCCGGAAAAGACGCCGATGCCCCGCTGCTTTCACATGAGGTGATGGCCCGGAAAATCTTTCCCCATATTGAGCCGGGCGTGCCCACGTTTATGGTCTTGATAGACAACCTGCGTTTTGACCAGTGGAAAGTGATTGAACCGATTCTGACCGACCTTTTCCGCGTGGTGGAAGAAGATAGTTTTTATTCCATCCTGCCGACGGCCACGCAATATGCCCGCAATGCGTTTTTTGCCGGGATGCTGCCGATGGACATTGCCCAGAAATTCCCCAAAGACTGGAAAAACGACGACGAAGAAGGCGGCAAAAACCTCTCGGAAGAGCTTTTCCTGCGCGACAACCTGAAGCGCCACCGACTGGAAAATATCAAGGCGACCTACACTAAAATCACCAACAACCACGACGGCAAAGACTTTGAGGACAACATCCACAACTACCTGAAGAACGACCTGAACGTGGTGGTGTACAACTTTGTGGATATGCTCTCCCATGCCCGCACCGAGATGGAAGTGCTGAAGGAACTGGCCGGCGACGAGGTGAGTTATCGCTCGCTGACGGTGAGCTGGTTTGAACATTCGCCCCTGTACCGCGCCCTGAAAAAAATCGCTGACAAAGGCATTCAGTTGTTTATCACCACCGACCACGGCACGGTGCGGGTGCAGAAGCCCAGCAAATGTGTGGGCGACCGCACGACAACTACCAATCTGCGCTATAAGCATGGCCGGAATCTGGCGTTTGAGGAGAAAGATGTGCTGGCCTTCCGCGACCCGAAGCTGGCCGGTTTGCCGCGCCCGAACGTTTCTTCTACCTTTATTTTCGCGAAGGAAGATATTTTCCTCTGCTACCCGAATAACTACAATCACTACGTGCAATACTATCGCGACACGTTTCAGCATGGCGGCATCTCGCTGGAAGAAATGATTGTGCCGGTGGTGCGGCTGGTGAGCAAATAACGATTCCTATGAAAAAAGCGCTTTCTGCCTTTCTGCTGCTTTGCCTGGCGGGGGCTTGTAGAAAAGAAACCGGCAGCCCTACGCCGGCCCCGTCTACCCCGACTACGCCACAAGCGCCACAACAGCCCATAGCCAGGCCTTATAAAATCTGTTATCAAATCACTGATAGTGGTGGGTTCCACACGGATCGTCATAATGGATATAAGTCTTGGAATAAGACTGTGGATATTTGGGACAGCCTAACGGTAGATACAACCGCAGCAGATCCTGCAAGAAGGTATCTCCTCATTGGTGTTGATACTTTTAGATTCAGAGATAGTTCTCTCACTATTTTGCCGGGCAATAAAATATCCGGTCAGGGAGGAGCGGCGCGCAATATGATAACACCAAATGTCCAACCGCCAGTGATTTACGTAACCAATAACCTCTTCCGGATTAATTACGATACCTACATGGGTATGGGGGGAACTATAGATGGACTTATCATAAAAGGTATCATCCATCCTTAGTGTTTATCCGGCTCCTTTCAGAATAATTGCTTTAGTATAAATTCTCTTTTCAAGTATTGCTCCGCCAGACTTTTGGTGCTCTTTCAGTATGACTCATTCGCCCGCAGATTCTATTGAGAAACTCGTCGCCCAAATTGAAACCGTTGTTCGCGGCAAGCGCACGCAGATTGAACTGATTCTCACCGCGCTTTTTGCCGGCGGCCACGTGTTGCTGGAAGACAATCCCGGTACCGGCAAAACCGTGATGGCGCGAACGCTGGCGCAATGTATCGGCCTCCCCCCAACAGGCCTCCCCCCAACCCCCTCCGAAGGAGGGGGAGACAACCGTAGCGATTCCGGAATCCAAAGCACATTTTCCGGAGACCAAAGCACATTTTCCGGAAACCTCCCCCCTTCGGGGGGATTGAGGGGGGCCCTCTTCAAGCGCATTCAGTTTACCCCCGACCTCCTGCCGCTGGACCTAATCGGGGCGCATATTTTCGACGACCGCACCCGCGACTTTACCTTCCGGAAAGGGCCGATTTTCTGCAATATTCTGCTCGCCGATGAAATCAACCGTGCTTCGCCCAAAGTGCAAAGCGCCTTGCTGGAAGCGATGGCCGAAGGACAAATCACGACCGGCGATCAGACGTATCTGTTGGAAGACGTGTTTTTCACCATGGCTACCCAAAACCCGGTGGAAATGGAAGGCACCTATCCCCTGCCCGCCGCCCAGCTCGACCGCTTTTTCATCAAGTTATATTTTGGGTATGTGGATGAAGAAACCGAGCTGGACATCTACCGCTCTTACGCCGGTATCCGCCAAAACCTCACCGACCTGCAACCCGTTTTGACACTGGACGATGTAATGGCTTTGCAACGGGCTACCGAAACCGTTTTTGTGCATGAGGAAATCCTGCGCTCGGTGGCCCATATTGTCCGGAAGACGCGGGAGCACAGCGATATTGTGCTGGGTGCTTCCACCCGCGCGGGCATTGCTTTTATCCGTTGCCTGCGCGCGTGGGCCCTGGTGAAAGGGCGCGATTTTGTAAACGAAGAAGACGTTCTGGCCCTTGCCCGCCCCGTGTTGGAACACCGCCTCGGCTACCGCACCCGCGAAGGCAAAGCAACCGCGCTGGAAAGTATTTTAAAAACCGAAGGCGACCGGCTTTCCAGACTCAAACTGTTTTAGGACGAACTTTAAATCATGGCTTTCCGGAAAATAGCTGCCGCCTTCCTCCTGGGCATTCTGTTGCTCAGCAGTGGCGGAATCCGGGCGCAGGGCGTAGCAAAGTCTGCCCAAAGGCGGGAGATAGATGCCAAGCGCACGGTCCTCAACATCTACTCCGAAGAAGCCGGTCCGCGCAGCCGCGAGTTTTTGCGGATTGACAGCACCTATTACGTGGGGCATTTGGTGGAAGGGATGGCGAAATTCAACCGCGCCGCCGACGCCACGGGTTTTAAAACCGCTGCCCGCTCGCTGGAAACCTGCCTGCGCCTCTTGGAGCGCGACTATGCCCGGCAGCTGCGCACCCGCACCACCGATCTCACCGCTTACCTCGCCGCCTACCCCATTCAAACCGATTATGCACTGGCGATTTCTACGCTGGTGCAGTGCTACAACAACCTGGAGCAGGCGCAGGAATCTTACAACACCATTCGCCGGTATCTGGCCTGGAACTTTCAGCGCGACTTTTTTGACGCCTACAACATGCTGATGTGGGTAACGCACCGCAACCGGATTTATACGGCGGCCAAATACCCGTTTCTTCAGGCCAGCATCGACGGCAACGAAGCGCTCGCCGCCCGTTTTCTGGATACCGCTCTCCAGCGCATCGATCGCTCGCAGCAGTTCAACAGCGGTTTTTTTACCCCCGAAAGCTACACGGCAGATTACCTCGGCGTGTATCACTACAAAGCCATTCTCTACAGCTACGGGTTCGCTATCGACAGTGCGCAGCACTATTATGAGTTATTGCAGGAAGGCGGACAACCGAGCCACAACAACTACGCGAATTTCCAGGCCATTCTGGCCGATTTCCGGACGGCAGAAGCCGAGTATGCCATGGCCAGCCTGATGGAGGGCGGCGACAATCGCTTGCAGGAATGGGCTTATTTCTCGTCTATCCTCAATATCTACAAAGCACAGCCCAAGGCGGGCATCCAACTGGCCGAAGAGATGATTCAAAGCCACCGGTCGCAGCCTGGCTATGGCTGGTATCAGATTGCCAAAGCGCGTAGCGAGGCCTACGACGGGCAGGTATCCAACGCCGAAAAAACGCTTCAAAAGGCGGGCGATTTCCGGGAATTACACATCGGCACCTCGCTGGGGCAGCCGCACTACGACTTTGCCATTCAGTTGCAAAAGCTGTTTCAGGCAGAACAACGCGTGGCGATGGTGAAGTTTGAAAATAAAGGCTGGTGGTATCGTCCGGCAGCCTTGTGGGAACTGGCGCGGCGCAAAAGTTTGCTGATGCTACAACGGTTTTTGATTATCAACCAGTTGGCCCGAAACCCGGAGCGCGACCGCGTGCTTTACAAGGTTTTTTCTACCGAAAGCGTGGTGGGCTGGGATGAAATCTGGACCTTAATTTCCGGATTTTCCACGAAATATTTTCTCCAAAAATTTCAGCCACAGATAGAGACCGATCCACGGCCGCGCGTCCGGAAATATTTCCGGTATCTGACCGCCCGCCTCCTGTTGCAACAAGGCAAAAGCGCCGAAGCCACAAAGCAACTGGCCGCCATCAGCCCTTTTGAGGAAGGTGCGGATGTGGATTATGAAACGCTCCTTTTTGCCCGCAAATCGCTGGCTCTGGCCCAACTGGCCGACGATGCCGACGAAGGCAAAAAAAGAGACGAGCACCTGTTGGATGTGGCTCAGCTGTTTCCGCAACTCTTGCCTTTTTCGGACCTGCGCATTCCGGTACGGATTCAAACCGAAGGAGCGGTGGATGCGAATGTGATTTCCCGGTTAAAGAAGTGTAACCTGAATACAGAACCAAAAAATGACGCTTTGGTTGCGACCCTGCGGTTTGAGAAGGCTGACGGAAAAACCATGCGGGTTTCTTACGCTACAACAGCCCCGAATGGCAAAATAGTTGTAGTACCACAAAGCTGCACATATAATCTCAAAAAGCCGGAAGCTGCCGGTATCGAACTGGCGTACCGGATTTTGGGCATAGGCGGAAAAATTCCGGAAAATAATACTGAAGTTGCCGGATTCGGAAATTAGGGCAGCCGGGCCGTACCAGTCGCATTTCTGGTGGCTTTCTACTCTTGGCTTTGCCGTGTGGCAAAGCCAAGAGTAGAAAGGATTGACTGATGGCACGCGGCACATGCAGCTCTTAGCATCCACAAAAACAAAAAGGCCAGCAAAACTGCTGACCTTTTTGTGGTGCCCAGGAATGGAATACAACCCGCTTTATTTGCCATTTTCAGCAACCCCCGGAAAAACAGGCACGAAGCCTTATTTTATAACGGTTTGCGGGACTTTTGAAAAGCTCAAACAGTAAAACCGGATTAAAATAAATTAAGAAAAGTAAAGAAAAAACGACCACAATAACAGCCACCGGGCTATATTTGCCTTAAATAGTAAAGTATGATAAGGGTACGCTTCAACCTTCGGCAAATGGATAGCACAAAGCCGGAAATTATTTATCTAATAGCCCGATGGAACGGAAACCGTTTTAGATACCCGTCCGGCTTTTCGGTACTCCCTAAAAATTGGAATGTAAAAGCGGGCGAAGTGCGGAACGTGATAAGCGAACCAAACCGCGAAGCCATTAACCAAACCTTGAAGGGCCTCCGGGCCGCCGTCTTTGCCTGCTATGCTGAAAACACGGCCCAAAATAGCCCGATTACAGCCGAAGCGCTCCGGCTTTACCTTGACACCTACACAAACCGAATTATACAGCCTGACCGCTCCTTTTGGGGCTTTATGGATGCTTTTATGAGGGAAGCGCCTACCAAAATCCAACCCAACGGAAAAACGCTTGGCAGGCGGCAAATTCAGAAATACAATACCACGATAAGTATTCTAAAGGAATTTGAGAAAGAACACCGCGCCCAACTTGATTTCCCCCTGTTTGGTAGCGCCGATTTCAGGCCCGACCTGATAGAGTTCCTGACCCGGAAAAAAGGCTTTGCCGTTAATACGATTGCCTCCTACCTCGGTACGTTTAAATCATTCCTTGCCGCTGCCATTGATGCCGGAATAACAGACCTGCAACCCGCGAAGGCGAAGGCGTTTAAAATAAAGGAAGAAGAAGCCACTACTATCTACCTAACGGAAAGCGATTTGGCGAAGCTCCGGGCGCTGGATTTGAGCCATACGGCCCGGCTGGAAAAGGCACGGGACTTGTTTCTAATTGGCTGTTATACCGGCCTCCGGGTATCGGATTTTAAGACCCTGCAAGCTCACAATATCAAAAGCGACACGATAGAAATTTATCAAAAGAAAACAGGTGGAAAGGTAACAATACCCATACGGCCCGCGCTCCGGCTGCTGCTGGAAAAATACGCCGTTTCCGGCCTTCCGGCGCTTTCTGACCAAAAGCTAAATGAGTATATAAAGGAAGTCGGGAAGGCCGCCGGAATTTGCGAAATGGTAGAAAACCGGCGTACCGTGGCCGGGAAACTGGAAGTAGAAATTTTGCCGAAATACTCGCTTATTACCTCCCATACGGCCCGGCGCTCCTTTGCCACCAATGAATATAAAAACGGCGTTCCGGCCCGCTCTATTATGGCCGTTACCGGGCATAAGACAGAAAAAGCCTTCCAAAAATATATAAGGCTGGCAGGCGAAGAACACGCTCAAATTATGGCTTCTAAATGGCAGGCCGCGCCCGTTGCTGAATAGCCCCGGCGTTTCCCTACACCCTTCACCCGTGCCCAATATGGATAACAGCGAAAAGCCCGCCCGGAAATTGTCGGTAAAGATTACCAACCTACACACCGGCGAAAGCAAAACAATAACCGGAACGCCGGAAGAATTTAAGGCCCGCACGGAAGAACGTACCCGCGCCCTGATTGAGCAACTCACCGGCCCCGCTCGGCTCCGGGCCGCCCTTGACCGGATAACGGCCCCGACCCGAATAATACAGCAACGAAACGCCGCCCTTCTCGCCGCCCTTGACCACATAACCGCCCCTTATAGAATAATAAGCGCTCCCTTCGCCCGGCTCCTTGAAAATATAGCCCTATTGGGCCGCCTGCGGCCCGTTCCCGGCGCTATTGGACAGTTGTACAATACGGCCCAAAGAATAGCCCAACAAGCAAAGGAATTAGCCGAATTGAAGGCCGAAAACCCGGCCCTATATGATGAGCTTTTCCCGATAGAAAAGACGGGAAGCCATAGCCGGGAAGCCCGCGAAATTGACGGCCTAAAAGCTTCTAAAACTGTTCTTGCTTTGGTTTGTGTGTACGCTGGATTTTATGACCGGCGAAGCGTTGCCGGATTTCTTTCTAAAGCCTTTGAAATTGAAAGCGAAAGCCCGCCTGAATATTACCTAAAAGACGTTCCCAAAGTTAGAAACCAATACACCCGCAAAAAAGGTTTTACCGACTTGCCGCCGTCCTCAACCGCAAAGAAAAAAGCCGCCCGGCTGGAAATGCTCTTAGATTGTTCTGAATGGCTGCAAAAGCTCAATTTGCCCGGCAAAAGGGTATTAAGGCAGGATATAAACGCGCTGCATGAGCAATTAAAACAGCCCAAACCGTAGCCTAAAAGTAGCCCCAAAGTAGCCTAAAGGTAGCCCCTTTTTTAGCGCCTCAAAAAGGCCCTAAAAGCCCCGCCCCGTAAGGGTTTACGGGCTTTTTTTTGTGCCTGCATTTTCGGCAAAAGTCTGTTTTTGATTGCCCCGTAAAAGTGCCTTTATACGATTGCTGAAAACAAACCCCTTTTCAGCAATGGCAAACCCAACCTTTCAGGCGCTCCAAATTCAGGGCGTAGATATGGCCGCCCTTTTGGCAGGCTTTGACCAACTTCTAACGGAACGGATCAACGGTTTAACGGCTGCAATGAAACAGCCGGAAGCCGATAGTTACCTAACACGGGATGAGGTAGCCGCCTACTTAAAAATTACCCTTCCGACCCTTCACGCTTGGGTAAACGCTGGCATTCTGAAAGCCTACAAAATCGGCAATAAAACCCGGTTTCTGTTTAGCGAAGTGAAGGCCGCGCCGGTACACACTCGGAACAATAAAAAAGCGTCCGGAAATGTGTAACACGGCCCCCACACCCACCGCGCCCGCGCCGGATGCTTTGCACGGGCTTTATTTCCGGGAAGCGGTTATTATGGCCGCCCTTGATGAGGTGCAAACGGCTATCCAATGCCCTAAACAAGCCGCCGATTTTATGGAAGCTGCGGTTATGGCTACCGTACAATTTCCGGCGCTTGATATGGCCCGCGCTGCTATTGGATGCGTACCCGAAGCCGCCGCCGCTTACCGCGTGTTAGCCGCTGAAAACGTACTTAAAACAGCCATAGCCGAAAGCCTCGCGAACCCGTCCGGGCTGCTGCTCTCGGCGCTCGGTTTGCTTTCCGGTGCGCTGGAAGCCATTCAGGAAACAATACAGGCCGAAGAAGAAAGACAGGCCGAAGTAACCGACCTGCTAAACCGGGCCGGGCAATGATTTCCGGAAATTATTCTTTTCATTTTTTGCCGCTCCGGTTGTGCGCCTAAACAGCCGTTATCTATGCAACAATTCAGCACCGCCGACCTCTTTAAGCAAGTGTTTGGCGCTACCCTAATCCTGCCACCCATTGCCGGAAAAGCCTTAGACGCTGCCGGATATAACCAATACAAAGTAGGCGGCACACCCGACCCAAAAGAACTGGAAGCCGGTAAAACGTGGATGGGTACGCCGTGGCTTTTGCCGTTGGTAATTAAAGGCGGTGAATACCGCCGTTTCAGCCCCAAAGGAAGCGAAATAGAAACCTTTCCCTTTGGCGGTTTTGTCTTTCCCCCGGCTACCTTGGTAGATTTCAGCCAAAGTAAAGGCATTACCCAAACCGAATTAAAAGGCGGCTTAGGTAGTGTAGTGGAAATGTACGGCGTTCATAATTGGGAGGTGCGTATTCGCGGGCTTGCTTTGGATGAATGGGACACGCTTAACGGCACAAAGTCAAAGACCGCACAAGACTACAAAACCGACCTTTTAGAACTGAATAGGATAATTGAGCCGGTCGGGGTTATCGGATCGGAATTTAACGAAAGGGATATAACCCATATCATTATTAAGTCTATCCGCTTTCAGCGGTTGGAAGGCCGCCCGAATGTGTGCCCGTTTGAGATTGACGCGATTTCTCACACGGCTTTTGAACTGGAATACGCTTAAGCCCCGGCGCAATGATTGACGGAATACAGGCTACCTACCTAACGCCCGCGCCGGATGCACCGCCACCGGCTGCGGGTGCGTGGGAAGTACCCATAAGAGAAAGCCACCGGCACGGCGCTATAAGCTCCGGGCCGCGTGTTTCAGATGTGCGCCGCCTACACCTTCGCGGCATAGATGCGGACTTAAAACCGCTTGCCACCGGCTGCCATGCCCTGAACCTTAACGGCTCCCTGCATAAGTACCACAATGCCGGAAGTCATAACGCTGATCAATTCAGCGCCGCCGCCGTGGGTGTGGCTGTTTCCGGGCTATGTGATGCCTTCGGGATTGCGCCGGATGCTACCCGGTTGCATGGGTTGGAAGTAGGCGTTAATCTATCATTAGACGTAAAGCCGTCTAATTTGCTCAATAAGGCCGTTTGCTTTAAAGGCCGTGGGTTTGTACCCATTGACCCCAAAAAGCCCCGGCTTGGGCTTGTTTGCCACCTTTCCGACTATTCTATAAAGCTCTATGATAAGACGGCCCAAAGCGGGCACGGCTCCGGGCATGTGTTACGGTTGGAAGTGAAGGTAAACAAGATGCGACACCTTGCCCGCTTCGGGCTGCAAACGCTGGCCGACCTGCAAAGCCCGGCGAAGCTGCGCCCGCTGCTGGCCCTGTTGCTGGAAGGGTTGGCCGGTATCATTTGGACAAATGACCGCGCCGCCCTCGCTGGCATGAGCGCCAAAGACCGCGAAGCGTTTTTAAAGCTGGCAAACCCTCGCACATGGGAAGGTTTGGAAGATTATGAGGCAAGCCGCTACAACCGCCGGAAGCTGGCTGGAATAATGGAACGCTACTACATAGAAACGCCCGCCGCCGCCCTGCTGGATGCTGTTTGTAAGACGTGGGCCGCGCTCTTTGAAGGTGTTCCGGAAGCTGAAAACGCACCGGATGACAGCGCCGAAAATTCCCGGTTTTTCACCGCTTGTATAGGGCAGGAAAACACGGGAAACCCCACCCCTATCAATGTCTTAAAACAACAATATAAAAACAGCGCAAAAAACGCACAAAAAAGCCCGGCCTTGCCTTCGGCTGGCTTTGCCCCAGCGCTTTCAGCCATGCCCGCCCGCCGTTGCGCCGGGTGCGGTGCGCCCCTGACAGGGCAAAAAACAGGTTCCCGGTATTGTTCCGCCCTTGTTGTTGGTAGCCGGGCCGCTCACCGATGCCGGAACACTGACAGCAACCGCCGCCGAACCTTCAAAAACCGTATTAAATCCGCCTCCATGCTCCAAAACTTCCTTTCCGTAACGTACCGCGCCGCGTCCGGTACTGATACCTACACCGACACTTTCCACCCCTCCGAACTGGCAAACGTCCCCCGCGCTTGGCTTGATCGGATAACCGAAATACAGGTATTGCCGCACCGCTGGCAGGATGTGCCCGAAAGCTACACGGGCGAAGCCGCCCGGCTGTTTGCTCAACGCCTGCAAGCCCCGACCGCACCGGCCCCGGCTGCATAGTGTTTTCCGGAAAATTCCCGGTTTTTCACCGGGTGCAATTCTTCAACCCATCCAACCCTTCACCCTATGCCTAATCCCCGTTACCACACACCCGACACCCGCGCCGCCTTTGCCCGCTGGATGCAAAACGGAAGTACCGCCAAAGAAGCCGCCGCCGCCGTGGGTATTTCTCAAAAGACGGCTACCGCTTGGAAAAAAGAAATACCGGCCCTTGACCTTCAAAAGCAAGCGGCCAACGTCCGCCGCCTGATTGAGCGGGAAACCAAAGCCACCGCGCCGGATGCCTCGGTAATTGCCCGGCTGGCCGACGCGGCCCTAAAGCTGGAAAAAGCCGCCCGGCTGGCCCTGCAAGACCCTTTAACCGCCTGATTTCGTTCCGTTCGCCGTTCCGCTTCCATTGGTAAAACGCCGATGGAAGTAGGCCGGGCGCTGTTTCCGGAAAATGGAAGGCAAAACAGGCCGCTTGTTCCCTTTTGTTCCACCTGATACCCAAACGGGCGAAAATGCTCTTAAAACGGGCTTCAAACGCCTTTTAAAAGCGGTTTTAAAGCCGGTTTTTTCTAAGAAAATGCCCCGAAAGGCTGCAAAACCTTATAGGGGCTACCCCTTCCAAAGCGTTCCGGGTTTTGTTCATTTTGACAGCTTTTTACCTACTCAACCCTTTTACTGTTTTTGTTCATTCGTTCTTCCATTCTTTCAACCCCTCAACTTTCCAACCCATGAAAAAGCCACACCCGGCCAAAAACCCCGAAAAAGAAGCCCTGATAAAAAAGTGTTACGGTTATTACGTGCGAAAGCTCACCGCCGAAGAAATAAGCAAGCTGACGGGCCAAAGTATAAGCACCGTCCGGCGTATTATTTCCGGAAATGGCTTTGCCAAACGTGCCAACCCACCAAAGCCCCGCGATTACCGGGCCGAAGCCTTAAAGCTGCACCGGGAAGGGAATAGCCTTGGCGCGATTGCAAAAGCCATAGGCAAAGGCAAAACGACCGTTTACCGCTACCTGACAGCGGCCAACGCCGAAGCGCCTGACGCGGCCCCGGCTGTTTGAGATTTCCGGAAAATAAGAAAGCAACCCCGAAGGGCTGCTTAATAAGGGTGTTCTTGGGATTAACCGCGAAGCCTCCCGGCAAATATACAGCCTCTTAAAGGTCAAAAGGGATAAGCCGAAGCCTATCCCTTTTGGGTGGTGTTTGGCGTTGCCGCCGCTTACCACCGTAAATATACAGCCGCCGCCGCTTGATTTTCCGGAAAAAGTCTTTTCTTTGCCCTTCCTAAATGATAGTGCCCTGTTTCCTTTTACTTTTTCTATTCCCGGAAAAGCCGGGTTCCATGCTGCGGATGTGCCGAAAGGCCCCGGCGTTGCTATCAACGTAGGACAGCTAAAGAACCCGGCTTTTCCATGTCTTTTTGAAAAGTATGGTAACAATTACCGCCGATGCCTTAACGGTATCTATCCCCGTCCCCAACGGCCTACACGCCTCAACGCTCACGGATTTACAGGCCGGGCTTATTGAGCTAATCCGCCGTTCCGCCTGCATGGCCGATTACACCAACTACAACGCAAACGGCTGTTTTATTGCCGCCTGCGATTTGCTGGAAGCCCTGCAACCCACCGAACAACAAGCAAAGGCGTACCTACTCACCCCGGAAAAGAAAGGCCGCGCCTGATCGTTTCACCTTTTTAAAGGCGTTTCTATGAGTATTAGACCCACCGAAATAAAAGACGGCAATAACGCCGCACAGGTAAGGCACGGCTTTTTTTTGAACAAATGCCGGAACCGCTTAGCCGAATTAAAGAAAGAGTACAAAGCCCTTTCCAAAGATCACGAAGCAACCGCCGAAGAACTGAAAACAGTATCGGCTACTATTTCCCTCCTATCTGATTTGATAGAAATAGAAAGTAGAAAGCAATGGATTAGCGTATAAGCGTCTTATTTTCTCACGTCCGCCCGCCCGCTGCCATTTGGTAGCGGGTTTTTTGTTCCTCGGAAAATGTTAGATTTCCGGAAAGAACTTATTTTTGTCTTTGGATGGGGGAGGCCTTAAAACCTCCTGCGACCTCCTTAAAGGCAATGCTTAGGCGTTGCCTTTTCTTTTGAGTTTATCCGGCTCAAAACAGGCCGGGAAGCGTCTTAAAATGAGCAACGGCGTTTTTTTGACCCCAAAAACGACCACGAATAAAAAAGAGAAAACCCGCAAAGCGTTGATTATCAATGCTTTGCGGGTTTGTAGTTGTGCCCAGGAATGGATTCGAACCATCACACCTTGCGGCGCCGCCACCTGAAGACGGTGCGTCTACCAATTTCGCCACCTGGGCAACGCGATTAGGAACGCAAAAGTAAGGCACTTTTTCATTTCTCCAAATCTTTTTTCTCAAACGGTTAAAAGACTACACCCGCGCAGCGCCGAATGGTCCAGCCGCCCCAAAATCTCAAAACTGCCGTCGGGATATACCCGGCCAATATCTTCGGTGGCCAGAAACGCGCAGGATTCTTCGTTGGAAAGATCCATAATATTTATAGCGCCGGTGCCGGAAAGGCTGACCGAAAGCGGATCTGAAACCTCGCGAATGAGTGCCCGCATCGTGGATGATGGCTGAAAAATCCCTTCTCCTTTACTGTAAGCCTGGGAAAGCATCTCGGTCATGCCGTATTCGGAATGGATTTCGGGGAGCGAAAAGGCGGTTTTGAGAATGGCCTGCACTTCCGGTCGGGTCAGTTCTTTTTTCCGGCCTTTCATACCGCCGGTTTCCATCAATATGGTATGTTTTAAAGGCATTGGAAATGCTTCGGCAAAATCCAGGAGCGCGAAGGTGACGCCCAGCAAAAGCGTTTTCTGCCCGCGCGCTTCCAGGGCTCTTAACCGGTCTGCGAGCGCCTGATGGTCGTACAGGAAAAAGCCGCTTTCCGGGCGACCGCTGCGCTGCACCAAATCTTCGGACATATAAATCAGCGAACTACCGCTGCGCTCCAGATAAGACGGCAAAAGCGCCAGAATCACCCAATCTTCCACCGGTCCATAGGCCGCTTCAAAACCTTCCCGGAAAGATTTTTCATACACAGAAATGTCCGGTACAAAATGACGGCTGGTGTCGGGCCCGGTGGTGCCGCTGGAGGTAAAAACAGCTTCAAAAGACGCTGAATTTCCGGAAATCACCTGGTGGGTTTTGAAAAAAGAAATGGGCAGGAATGGAATCTCTTCCAAGGTAGAAACAGCCCCGGGCGAACGGCGCAAGGCGTTGGCGTAGCTTCTGTAGATTTCGTTGGTCTCATATTGCCGGCGAAAAAGAGAAAGCGCGGCAAGAGTAAATTCCGGATTTGTCATTTTTTTAAAAACCTTCTCCCCGTTGTAGTATTATCTTTAAAACATGAGACTGCCCCAAGCGTTGCTGCCCATCCTGCTGACCGTTGGCTTTTTAGCCTGCAAAAAGGAAGGCACTATCACGAGCGAAATTCCGGAAATCAGCCAACTAGAGCAGTCGGCGCGCACTATCAATATTGGGATTGAAAGCGAAGACACGCTCTTGTTCCGGTTCCGGTTTCAGGACGGCGATGCCGACATCAAAGGGGGAAAGGCAAAGGTAGTTTTCAAAAATGTTCTCGATACGGTTGGCGAGGTAGATTACCCTTTTCCGGAAATTAGCGCCGAACTGGACCCCTCCAAAGGGGTATCGGGCATAGCGTTGGTTTCGCTGGATGCAGCCGCTATTTTGTTTCAAATAACGGATACGTCCAAAAAAAGCGATATGCAGGTGTACGACATCTATATGGTGGATAATGCCGGTCATAAAAGCAACGTGCTTCGGTCGGATTCGGTGCTGGTAACGAATTAAGAAAGGGATGCCCCGCGCCCTACTGGTCCGAGACGGTCGCTTTTAAATCCTTGCTTTCTTCCTGAAACCGCGCTATTTCGGCCACTAATTTTTCCATACTCTTCGCCTTTTTCTCCTGCCATTCCTGTTGCAGGGCAAGCGTTGCTTCGCCTGGTTTTTCTGCTTCTATAAACGATTCAATGGATACCAACGCATTGTGTTGGTCGTTGAAGTTTCCGGCACGCTCGGCAAGGTCGTCCAGGCTTTGAAGCATACCGGAAACGCCAGCTTCTTCCAGGCCTTCTGGCCAGAATTCGGCAGCCACCTTGGCCACATAAAGCAGGTCTTTTATTTTTTTGCGGATGTCGTGCAGGTCTTCTTCCTCCAATCCTTTTTTGTGGAGAATGGCTTCAATGTCCGCCATGTGGCCGGCAAAAAATTCGCGCAACGTAGTGACCGCAAGCGGCTGCGGCTCAATCTTCCTGAGCTTTTTTTCCATTTTCACGATAATGGCCGAATCATAGAAATCCCGGAAATCCTGCTGGGCTTTTGACTTTTGCCTTTCCAGCCAAGAAACGTATTCCGCTACTTCCGGCACTGCCTTTCCGGCACGCTTGATCATCAGCTGGGCATCACGGATATTTCCGGAAAGCTGGTATAATTTCCGGAATTTTTTGGGCAACTTTTCCGGAACGCCCGGCTGCCCTTCCACCAACCGCAGCAAGGCCCGCAACCGCTTGGTCGCTACCCGGAACTGGTGGATATTGTCTTCCTCAAACTCGGGCGCGATGGTAAAACCTTGGTCCACCACGGCGCGACCGGCTGTGCTGAGGGCTTCGGTCAGGGGTTCTCGTTGCCATTCCATAGCGGCAGAGCTTATAAAACATGTTCCAGAAAGGATGGGCAGCTTTTTACCGGCCTTATTTTGGTAAGAACTGCTCGTCTGTTGTAAAAACATTTCCCCTTAAAACCATGGCTATCGGTTACGCCTGCATCAACCTCACGCTTCAGGAAAAAGGTCTTTTCTGCACCAAAAACATGACCCGGAAAACGTGGCTCGAAAAAGGACTGCCGTATGCCTCGCAACTGGGCCTACGCAACGTAACGGCCCTGATGCACATCCTGGACTGGAACATCGCCAACGGCATCGGCGTGTTCCGGATGACGTCCGACCTTTTTCCGTGGCACTCGGAATACCAACTGGAGGAGTTGCCCGACTTCCGGCTTATTCAGGCGACGCTGGAAGAATGCGGCAAGAAACCAATTCGCATCACCGTGCATCCCGGCCCGTTCAACAAGCTGGCGGGCGAAGGGCAAACCCTGGAAAACACGATTCAGGAACTGGAAAACCACAGCCGCATTTTTGACCTCATGGGCCTGGCGCCGAGCCATTGGAATAAAATCAACATCCATGTGGGCGGCGTGTATGGCGATAAGGCGCTGGCACTAAAGCGGTTTGCAGAAAATTTCCGTCGTCTTTCGCCCAACGCGCAAAAGCGCTTAACGGTAGAAAACGACGACAAAGGCGGCCTGTACAGCGTACGCGATTTATTGCCGTTGGCCAAAGAAACCGGCATCCCTATTGTGTTTGATTATTTCCACCACAACCTGCACCCGGATGGTTTTTCGGAAAAAGAAGCCTTTCTGGCGGCCTACGACACGTGGGGTGTGAAACCGGTGTTTCACTACAGCTCCTCGCGCCGCGAATACGAAGACTGCAACGCCCGCCGCGAAGCCCACAGCGACTGGGTGTATGACGAAATCAATACCTACGGCAAGGACGTGGATATTATGTTGGAGACCAAGATGAAAGAACTGGCCTTGCTGCACCACCGGGAAGCAACAGGTAGAAACGCGTAGAGAGGAGGCATGCCCTGTCTCTACAGAATCCATCATTCCTTGGGAAACGTTGCATGCAACGGCTCTACCATTTCCGGAAATTTGCGGTTTGGGGGACATTTCCTTTCGCGCTTAATTAGAAGTCCCGTAGCGCCGCAGAAGTGGTTGCTAAGAACCAAACCTACGTCCCTACGGGACTTTCCTGCGGCTTAATTTCCGGAAAATCACCCCCAAATCTATATGCCAATAGGGCTTTCTTGAATGTTAGCTCTTGGGCTTTGGATTTTGACTTTTGGATTTTGGCTTTTACCCCTCATCGCTCTTATTCTCCGTTGGAATATTGGCTCCGGCAGGCGGCGCTTTCTGGTTCACATTGGATGTGGTTTCGCCTTCTTCGTTGTAAGCCGGTCCGTCAAACGGGTTTCCGGTATCCATGCCGGCAAAAGCGCTGGGTTGCCCTTCCTTCTGAGCGGCCATGTTGGGCGGCAAGCCTTCCTGTTCGCGCGGTGTCTGATTCGGGTCGTGCGGGTCGATGCTGTGTTGCGCGGCAACGGTGGGTGGCTGTTTCATAAAAAAATCTTTTTTAGAAAGGATTTGAAAAAAGGAAAGCGATTAAAAATTATGCCTGATGAAATCGTATTTTAGGCCGTTGATGACTTGCCAGCCGGGGCATGGTTTGCTTTTTGGGAAGCTATTTGCCAAACGCCCGCCGGTTTTACCCAATCTTTGCACCTTAAACGATTTTCGCTCCACTCGTTATGGCCACCTGTAAAAACGGACACTATTTTCCGGACGATAAGGCAGAATGCCCGTATTGCCCCAAGACTTCGAGCCCCGATTCCGGAACTTCCGGCTCCGGACTGCTGCGAACCGTAGTGGGTACGCCTCCGGTATTTGAATCAGCAACGCCTACGCCAGCGGTGCCGACTGCAAATGCTTCTATGCCTGAAACGCCCCGGCAGGAAAGGCCTTCTGCCCTGAAAACGCAGATTGCCGGTGCTGCGAGTGCTCCGGAAACGGTGGAAGAAGCGATGCTGCACCCCAGCGCCGACCGCAAGCTGATGGGCTGGCTCGTAACGTTTGACCGCGCCCCGATGGGACAGGATTTCCGGCTGCGCGAAGGCCGAAACGTAATTGGAACGGCTCCTGACTGTGATATCCGGCTGGATGGCGACAGCAATATTTCGGGTCGGCACCTGACGATTTTGTTTCGCCTCGGCGAAGTGTTGTTCCGCGATGAGCTTTCCACCAATGGGACGTTTATCAACGGCAACCTGGCCAACGAAGGTCGCCTCCGCGACGGCGACGTGATCCGCGTGGGCGCTACCCACCTTCTCTTCCGTTCCGCCCAAACCCACCATGCCGATGATGCCGTTTAAAACCTTTTTCCGGGCCGTTTTTCCGGTATTGGCGTGTTTGCTCCTGAACCTTTCAGCCGCTCGTGCCCAAAACCTGACGGTGGAGAATGTGCGCACCGATAATTTTCCGGAATTGCGCTTTGACGTGCGCACCGACGAAGACCTCATTGCCAACAAAGGCCGGCTGGTGGTGAAAGATAATTACGTGCCGGTAGCGAGCTACAAACTGGCTCCGGCCAAGGCTTCGGCAGCGGGAAAAGGTTTTGTGATTTCCTATACCGTGCCCGACCCGGAGCGCCTGGATGGCACGGCCACTTTTGAGTATAAAGGCAAGGCGATTACGACGACTTATTTAGTGAAGAAACCTACGGCGGAACAGGAAGCCGCCTACCCGAAAATAGAGCGCTCAAGCAACACGATTTTTTATGTAATCGGTGGACTGGGATTGGCAGCTGGCATTGTTGGATTCCTGCTTTCGCGCCGGAAAAACCGCCGTGTGGCCGAGCCAGAAACCCCACAATACATTCCCACACCGCCCCAGCCTGCCGCGCCGCCTGTACCTCAACCAGCACCTATTCCACCCGCTTCTGCTGTTTCGCCTATATCGCCTTTGCCCCAGGCATCGGCGGACGACGCTTATAAGCCGAAGCCACAGGGAACGCCCGTTCCACCGCCCAGTGCCGAAACAATGGTTTCGCCCGGTCTGATGCCAACGATTACCATCCGCATCAATGAGCGTCCCACTGTGCTGTCGCCCAACGGAACGCTTCAGAAAATCGGCCGCTCACCGGAGTGCGACCTGGTGATTCCCCACCCGACGGTTTCCAAGATCCATGCTTCTATCCACCTGCAAAACGGCACGTGGTGGATGGAAGACCTTGGCAGCACCAACGGCACCTACGCCGACGGTCAGCGCATTACTAAAGCAGCGCTGCGCAACGGCAGCAAGCTGTATTTCGGCCAGGTAACCGGCGTGTTTAACCTTCCCCAATAAGCCCTATTTATCCTTTTTCTATGCAGTTTTCTTTAGGCAACCACACCAGCATCGGACGTGTTCGCACGGCCAATGAAGATGCGTTTGGCAACTGGCCCACGCCCAACGGCCACTTGTTTGTGGTGTGCGACGGTATGGGTGGCCACATTGGCGGCGCAATTGCCTCGCAGGCGGCGGTCTCGGCCATTTACCAGACGATGGCTTCGCAAAAATTTCCGTCCGGCCCTATTGCCCTGGAGTATTGCCTGACGGAAGCCAATAAAAAGCTGCACAACATCGTTACCGGAAATCCCTCGCTTCACGGCATGGGCACAACAGCAGTGGCGGTGCTGGTTCAGGATGACGCGGCTTACTACGCGCATATCGGCGACAGCCGCCTCTATCTTTTTCGGCAAAACGCCCTGCGCCGCCTCACCCGCGACCATTCGTTTGTGCAGTCGCTGGTGGATCAAGGGCACGTCACCGAAGAGGAAGCCGAAAAGCATCCCCGCCGCAACGAGATTTACCGCGCCCTGGGCATTGGCGAAACGGTGGAACCGGCGGTGGCATCCTCGCCGCTGATGCTGCAACCCGGCGACCGCTTGTTGCTCTGCACCGATGGCCTCAACGGGATGATTGGCGATAAAGGCATCGCCGGGGTGATGGGCACGCGCGGGCTGACCGTGCAACAACAAGCCGAAAAGCTGGTGCAACTGGCCGACGAAGCGGGTGGACACGACAACACTACGGTTCAGATTATCATGATGCGCCCGTCCCCGCAGCCAAGCATTGGCGAGCCGGTGGGAAGCGCCGCCGCGATGGCCGCTGCGCCCAGCATCACAACGCCCCCAACTACGATCCCGACGGCTTCTCCTTCCAAAGAAAGTGTCCCGCCGGTTGCGCCGCCCCAAGTGGAAGTCGAAACAGACACCAAACCGAAAGAGCATTTTTTGCAGCCGGTAGAGGAGGAAACACCCCGGAAGCCTTTGTTGCCCATTATAGGTGGCGTTGTGCTTTTTATTGCATTGATCTTGCTGCTGTACAACGTTTTTAAATCGCCGGATACGCCGCAGTTGGGCATGGAAGAACAGCCTCCTGTTGACACCACAACGGCGGGTTCTGGTGTGGATACCGCAGCGCCGATCTCTACTGCCGACCCGGCTCCGGCCCTTAGCCCGGAAGCCAACAAGCCGGTTCCGGCAACGCCTCCTCCATCCGTTGCATCCGATACCGGTAGCACTCCTAAAAAAGAAACGCCGCCCAAAGACACGGCGCGAAAACCTGCAACAACCCCAACTCCGGCCACACCCGCTCCCAAAAAAGATACTGTTAGAAAAGTAGTTCCCAAGCCCGCGCCGGCTGCACCTCCCAAACCGACTCCTAATGAGGTTGCAGAACCCGGTGCGCGTACTCCCAAGGCCGTAATGCCGACCGAAGAATCTGCGCCGTAAATGCGGTTGTTTTCCCTTTTTCTTTTCGCTTTAGATTGGATATTGATTTATGATTGGTACTGAAATACAGAACTACCGGATTGTGCAGATGCTGGGCAAAGGCGGCATGGCCACGGTGTATAAGGCGCAGCACAAAACGCTCGCCGGAACCTTCGCGGCCATCAAAGTGCTGCACCCGGCACTGGCCCAGGACCCGACGATTCGCGAAAAATTCCGGAAAGAAGCCCAGTTGATGTCGGGTTTTGCGCACCCCAATATTGGCCGCGTCTATGATTACGCAGAAGACGGCTCCCACCTGTATCTCATCATGGAGTATCTGGAAGGGCCAACGCTGGAAGAAATGATTCGCCATCAGACCGGGCCGATTGTAGAGAAACGAGCGAAGGTGATTTTCGAAAAGATTCTCTCCGGCGTGGGCTACGCGCACAGCAAAGGCGTCATCCACCGCGACCTGAAACCGGCCAACATCATCATCACCGCCGGCGACGAGCCGAAGATTATTGATTTTGGCATCGTGAAGCTGATTCAGGACGAAGGTCATCCCGGTGCCACGCGCACCGGGCAGCGCATCGGTACGCCGATGTTTATGAGTCCGGAGCAAATCATCGGGCGCGGCATCGACCACCGGGTGGATATTTATGCCCTCGGCATCACGCTTTTCGAGATGATTACCGGGCAGTTGCCCTACAACCCGGAACTGCTTTCGCAGTTTGAGATTGAACAAAAAATTGTTTCCGAGCCGCTGCCCAAGGCAAATGTGGTCTATCCGCCCACCTCGCCTTTAATTCAGGCTGCGATTGATAAGGCGACGGCGAAAGCAAAAGAAGACCGGTTTCAGGATGCTGCGGAATTTGCCGCTGCGTTGCACGGCCCGGCAGCCGGATACTCGCAGGTAACCAATACGGTTTATACGCCGCCACCGCCTGTTCCACCCACTCCGCCGCCTACGCCCGGCTACCGGACGACCGACTACCCCAACCCGGCTTATAGAGCGCCCGATAACACTCAAAATCCCGAAAATTCTCCCAGAAAGTCGCCAGTGCTATATGCAATTCTGTTTTTCGCGCTGGCTGCCGGAGTGTTTTACTTTCTGAAAGCCACCAATATTTTAGGCAAAGAGGAAGCTCCGGAAAAACCGTCTAAAACGGTGCAGAAGGTTCCGCAAGACGAGCCTTTGAAACAAGAAAAGCCCCAGACGACCACGCCCGTTCCGGTGGATACGGCTTTCACATCTTTGCCACCGGAGTCCACTACGACAGTTCCGGAAGGCACGTATGTGGAGCGCAACGTAACGCCACGCGAGGCCAATAATCTGCGCAACGTCCTGCTTCGCTATATCACCCTGACAGAAAACAACGGTGAGGGCGTGAGCCAGATTGATGTGGATGGCGTGCTGAACATGTTTGCCTACCCCGTGCGCCGATATTTTGATAAGTACAACGCCCTGCCCGCCGACATCGAAAAAGAAATTACCCGCTACTACAATAATGTGGTGTTTGAAACGGCATGGGAGATTGATTGGGATAACCTCACTTACGAGCGCACCGCCGACGGGGCTTACAGCGTGCTACTGGCCGGGCCCTACACCTTCCGCCTGCGCAAAAACGGCGAGGTAAAAACGCGAATGGTTACCAATCAGGTGATTTTAAACGAAGACTACAAAATCATCTCTATCTACGAACCCAAGTAATCTTATTTTTTCTCAGGATGGTTTTTCTTAAGGCTTTTGCCGCGCTCAATGCGCTGGCCCTTTCTTTTTGCGGCTTGCCCCTGCCGGTGAGCGCGCAGATATTCCCCACCTCCCAATACCCGCCCACCAACGCCATGCGGCAGGCCGAGGAAGCCCTTTTGCATGCCGCCGCCGACAGCATTTTCCGGAAAATGACGCCCGACCAGCGGGCTGCCCAACTGATTATGGTGGCGAGTAGCACCTACGAAAAAATTGGGACGCCCTATAGCACTGCGAAGGCTTTGGTTCAAAGCGGCGTGGCCGGCGGTGTGGTATTTCTGAAAGGTCCCACCTCCGAATTTTCCAAACAAACAAAGGAACTCCGGACGCTGACGGCCAGCCAGCCCGTGGCCCCGCTTTTTGCCTGCGACTGTGAGCCCACGCTTTTCAAGATGAAATGGACCGACGCCGAGGCGGTGGATAAAACCAACACGCTGAACACGAGCGAAAAAGTGGAAGCGGCGGTGGCCACCATCAACGAAACCATGAAGGCTACCGGCGTGAACCTGAACTTTGCCCCGGTGGCCGATCTGGGGGCCAACAAAGCGGTTATCAACGCGCGGGCCTTCAGCAACAACCCCGATTCGGTAGCCCTGCGCGCGGCGGACTTTGTGCGTTACACGCAGGCCGGAAATATTGGCGCGACGATCAAGCACTTTCCCGGCCACGGCAACGTAACGGGCGATACCCACAAGCAACTGGTGTTTATCAACGGCGCATTAACGGAATTGGAAACGTTCCGGAAAATCATAGACGCTTCGCATCCGGCTGCGGTGATGGTAGGCCATATCGCGGTGCGCAACAACCCGAAGTACAATACCGACGGCCTGCCATCCAGCCTGTCGCCGGTGATTATTACCGGCCTTTTGCGGGAAGAAATGGGCTACGACGGCCTTATCACCACCGATGCACTGAATATGCAAGGCGCCAAACAGTTTCCCGATGCCGACTTTAAAGCCATAGCCGCAGGCGTTGATATTGCTGTAATGCCGGCCAATCCCACGGCGCTCCACGCCCGGATTGTAAAGGAACTTTCCGGAAATACACCCCTGCGCCAGCAGCTGGAAAAAAGCGTGAAGCGCGTGATTTATTATAAGTTGAAGTACCCGGCGCAGCCCTGATAGTTCCGGAAAAAGAGGCCTTGTTTCCGGAAATACAAGGGCCTGTTTAAGACCCTGTCGTAAAGACAAAGGATTCCGAACACGCATCCTGAGTTCGGTCCCGTTCTTTGTCATCCTTGAAAGGATCTCTTATGCTTTTCCGCTAACAGAAGGAAGGCCAAAGGGATTCTTTGCAGAATGACAAAGAAGACGCCCTGTTTTCCGGATGTGCTCCAAGCCTTTTAAAAAGAAAGAGACGCTCAGCTTGAGCGTCTCTTTCTTTTTAATTACTTCCAAACAATTCATTGATGGTAACGAAATGCGGGTCATTGCGAGCGGAGCGAAGCAACCTGCACATACTGCTGCATTTTGTGCAGGTTGCTTCGTCGTACCTCCTCGCAATGACCCGCAAAATGTAGAGCGCTTAATGCCAACTCATTCCTGGCCGGTATTTAATCTCCCACCTCTATTGCTTTACCAGTCGCAGGGTGCTGCCATCGGCTAGGCGCAGCAGATACACGCCTGCTGTCCATTCGCTTACATCCAAAACCGTTTCTTTTTCCAAAACAAAGGTCTTTATCAACCGGCCTCTGGCACTCCAAACACTGGCACGGCTGCCTTCCAGCGCTGCATTATTGCACCTAATCACCACGCGGTCAGTAGCCGGGTTGGGACGGAGCGCAACAGCGGTTGTTGTTACGTCGCTTCCTTTCACCAACACCGTCTGGCTGTAGCTACTCTTGCCCGCTTCTTTCACCTGCAAACGGTAATAGTTATCCCCTGTCAATGGTTGTTTATCCTCAAACCGGTACGCACTGCCACTTCCTTTTCCGGAAACAACACCGATTGCGGCAAAGCTCCGTGCATCCCCGCTGCGCTCCACGACAAAAACACTTCCCCCTTCTTCCTCACCCGTCGCCCAGTCCAGTTGGTTTCTGTCCTCTCCAACATGCTTTGCACTGAAATGCAGCAACTCCAAAGGCAGTGGCGTGCTAATGGCACTGGTAACAAAGAAGCCGGAGAAGCCCGTTACCGGAAACTGCACTTTCCAAAGCGACAGCAGCGGACTCCAGCTCACCGTAGGGGTAATCAACACCTTCTTTGGCCCGCTGCCCGCCCAGCCACTGTAGCTGTTGGGCAGACCGGTAGATGAGGTACCGTGTTCCTGGGTGATGCGTAGATTGGCTTTGTTATTGGCTACATCGGCTGCATCGATGGGCAAGGGCGGCAGGCCGCTGCCCTGAATAGCCGTGTTGTAATCGTCGAAGTCGGCCTGGGTAAAGTACAGGGTAATGCGGGCCGTGGCGGTGGAAGGAAACAAGACCGTAGAAATATCGTAGTGGCGGCGCGCATACTTGGTTTGGTTCGCGCTGGGGGCAGCGGGATGCACATACATCGTAGCCGAGATGATGCCTTCTACCGGTGCAGCGCCTTCGGAAAGCACCTCGGCAATGGCCGCCCCGCAGCCGCCCAAAGAAACGATGCTGCCCTTTTGGATGTCGCGGCTGTCGGTGGTGGCAGGAGCACTTGCCAGAACCAGTGCGGCAGGGCTGCTTTGATACTCGTAAGCCCCCAGATCCATTGCTCCTACGCGCCCATTTCCGGAAATATCGGTGGCGGGTGTGGTGCCCGTTCCGGCGTTGATGGCCGGGCTGCACCCTTGCAGGGCCAATCCATCATCGGCGGTACCGAAAACGCCATCTGTGCCCGCAGGATTGGCTGCATCCACAAACAGCGGGTCGGCGGCAAGGACGTTGGAAGCCGTGTAATTATTGGTAGCCCCGGCGCTGTAATCGCCGATAAGCGAATAGCTGACCGTAAGCGTAGCAGCGGTGCCTTCTTTATAGAGGTTTTGCCGGTTCGCAGGGCCGCCGGTGTTGCCATAAAGAACACAGTTGGTAAGGCTGCCGCCTGAAGCACTGTTGTTGTACATCCCGCCGCCACTGCTGGTCGCCGTATTGGCCGAAAAGGTAGCGGAATGTACCACAGGACTGCTGTTGATGTTGAACATCCCGCCGCCATTATATGCCGTGTTGGCAGAGAACATAGAGCTACTCACCGCAGGACTGCTGCTGTTGATGTTGAACATCCCGCCGCCAAAGCCGCCGGCCACGTTGGTAGAGAACGTACAACCACTCACCGCAGGACTGCTGCTGTTGTTGTACATCCCTCCGCCATAGACGTTTGCATTGTTAGAAGAGAACACACAGCTACTCGTAGCAGGGCTGCTGTTTTCATTGTACATCCCACCGCCAGAGCTTGCAGTGTTGGTAGAGAAGGTGCAGCCACTTATTGAGGGATTGCTATTGTTGGTGTGCATCCCACCGCCAAGGCTACTTGCTGAGTTGGCAGCGAACGTGCAGTTACTCACAATAGGACTGCTGAAGATGTTGTACATCCCTCCGCCATAGACTGCTGTGTTGGCAGAGAATGTACAGTTACTCACAGAGGGACTGCTGCTGAAGATGTTATACATCCCACCACCACTGTTGCTGGCCGTGTTAGAGGTAAAGGCACAGCCACTCACACTGGGGCTGCTGCCGTTTTCATTGTACATCCCACCGCCAAGGCTGCTTGCCATGTTGGAAGAAAACGTGCAGCTACTTACAGAAGGACTGCTGTTAGCGTTGTTCATCCCACCGCCATTATTCTGATTAACAGTTCTGGCAGGAGAGCCAACGCTAAAGCCGCCAGCCCCATCCGCCCGTCCACCCGTGATGGTGAATCCATCTATCAGGCACGCGCTCGTGCGATCAACGGTTAAGAGCACGTGGTAAGCATCTGCCGTGCCGCCCGCCCCGTCCAAATCCCCGCTCAGGGTCGTTATGTTCGTCGCTGCGTTGCGTTGGGAAAGAAGCGTCTCGGTTCCCGCAAAGCCGCCGTAGAGCTTCACGTCTTTGGTGGTGATGTAAAAAGTCTTGTCCCTTGGGTCGGTGGGCGCGGCGTTGCCGTTGGGGTCCAGCGTGGGCAAATACGTTCCCGCCATCACCCAGATTTCATCACCTGCCGTCGCGGCGTTGATGGCCGCCTGGATATCTTTCTTTGCCGTCGCCCAAGAGGTACCCGTGTTTGCGTTGTTGCCGCCTGCGCCGTCCACATATAAAGGGCAGCCGGTACCAGGATTCTCATACGCCCCCATATCCATCGCGCCCACCCGCGCATTGCCCGAAATATCGGTAGCGGGCGTAGTGCCGGTGCCCGCATCGCGGGCCGGTGAAGCGCAGCCAATGCGCAGCCCGTCATCGGCGGTGCGCCAGAGGCCATCTGCCCCTGCCGGTGAAGCACTGTTCACAAACATTGGATTAGCGGTAAGGATGCCTGCTCCGGAAATATAGTTGCTGGTAGCGATGTAATTTTCAATAAGCGAATAGCTCACCGTAAGCGTTGTAATCGCTCCGCCTTTATAGATGCCTCGCCCGCTGGCAGACACGGTATTGCCATAAAGAATACAGTTGGTGATGCTTCCGCCTGAATTATCGCTGTAATACATCCCTCCGCCATATCTGTTTGCGGTGTTGGCCGAGAACGTACAGCTACTCACCACAGGACTGCTGTTGTTGTTGTTGTACATCCCACCGCCATTATTATAGCTTACCACATTGGCCGAGAAGACACAGTCACTCACAGTGGGATTGCTGCCAAATATATTATACATCCCTCCGCCACCATCAAATGCCGTGTTAGAAGAAAAGATACAACCACTCACAGTAGGACTGCTGCCACGGTTGTACATCCCCCCACCGCAATCGCTATAGACAATAGCAGCAGGAGAATTAACCGTCAAATAGCCACTGCTGGCGGTCCGCCCGCCGCTGATGGTAAATCCATCCACCACACACGCACTCGTGCGGTTGAGGGTTACCAATACATGATACGCATCGTTGTTACCTACAGCATCCAAATTCCCGCTCAAAGTTGTTACGTTGGTAACAGGATTGCGTTGGGATAATGCTGTTTCCGTGCCCGCAAAGCCGCCATAGAGCTTCACGTCTTTGGTAGTGATATAAAACGTTTTGTCCCGTTGCGAAGTGCCGCCGTTCGGGTCCAATGTGGGCAGGTAGGTTCCGGCTTTTACCCAAATCTCATCCCCACTGGCTGCTGCGTTGATGGCCGCCTGAATATCCTGCTTTGCATCCGCCCAGCCGCCGGTGCCGGTGTTGGCGTTGTTGCCGCCGGTGCCGTCCACATAATACACCGCTGCGCGGGCCGTGGAGAGGCAGAACAAGAAGAGAAAGAAAAAAAGTAATTTTTGCTTCATAGAGGATGATTGATTTTAGGGATTATATCGGAACGTTCCTCAATCAGCTTGCGAATGTAGTGTATTAAATATAAAAATTCAAATCTGATGCTACGTTTTTAGCTCCGGCAGCCGTTTGGGGGAGATAAGGGCTTGGGGGAAACCTGAAAAGCACTGCTTGAAGGCATTTCTATTCTTAAAACAAGCCCCGAAAAAGGGTACGGGCCCGAAACAGAGAGACGTTTGATGTCCGTAGGCGGGTACGGATAGGAAACAGAGAGACGTTTGATGCCCGTAGGCGGGTACGAACAAGAAACAGAGAGACGTTTTGCATCCATACCCGCCTACGAACAAGAAACAGAGTGACGTTTGAGGCCCGTAGGCGGGTATGGATAGGAAACAGAGAGGCGTTTGATATCCAGAATATTTTTTTACCTCAATCCCACAAGTGTTATATTTGTCTTCTGATTTATTCCTTTTAAATCCCTTAAAACTTCTTTACCTATGGCAACGCAAGTCTGGACCTACATCAGCAATCCCTTCCTGAATGCCACGCGTACTTCCTACCTGCGTGCCCTCATCATAGGCAACTACACCGATGGTGCCTTGCAGGGCAAGCCGGCCTTGCAAAGCCTGTACACGCAGCTTCATCCCCTCGTAATGCAATACAGCAGCCGCTACAGCACCTGGCGCACGCAGGCCGGCACCCAAAAAAGCAAGACTGCCGGCCTCAACGCCCTGCTGGCCACGGCTACCGAAAAGATTAATGACTGGGATTACCGCGTGCAGGGCACCATCCGCAAAACCAATCCGGCCTATAAAGGCATCTTCCCCAACGGCCATGCCCCCTTTCAGCAAGGCGGCCAGCAAAGCCGCATAGAGGCCCTCGAGTCGTTGTCGAAGGCCCTCAGTGACGCCGGTCTGGATGAACTGGCCACCGAGGTAAGTGAATATTACCTTTCCCTCAAAGCCGCCGACGCCACCCAAAAGAGCGCCATTGGCCAGACGGGGCAAGATAGCAGCGACCTGGAAGCCGCGCGCGTGGCCTTGTGCGAGGAGTTATACGCCGTTTTGGGGGGATTGATGCAGCAGTTTAAGCGCACCCCCGAGGCCATCAAAAATTATTTCAAGCTGGAACTCATCCGCAACCGGCCCCAAAAATCCTTTACCGGCCACCTGCAAGCGGGCGAAGTGCACCTGGTGGCCCAGCGCACGTTGGGGGCCGAGGAGGAAATCAGCCTGCTGAACGGCGGGGCCGAGCGCCTCGTCTTTTTCCTTTCCGACCACGCCGAAACCCCGGCCCCACCGCCCGCCGGCGTGGGCGTTACCGTAGAGGCCGGCACCGAGCAAACCGTTCCCGCCACCCGCCTCGGCGCGGTGGAAACGGCTCATTACCTCTACGTCTATAACCCCGGCACTGCTGTAGGCGATTGGGAGGTAGATATTTAATAGTGGATAGTGGATAGTGGATAGTGGATAGTGGATAGTGGGAATTCCCCCCTTTGGGGGGCAGGGGGGGTCAAAAGGATGATAGCGGGATATTGTACATTGTAGAGACAAGGCATGCCTTGTCTCTACACGTTCTACGCGTTCTACACGTTCTATGCGTTTCTACGCGTCTCTATGCGTTCCAACGCGTCTCAGGGATTGGAGATAAAACACGTAGAGACGTTGCGTGCAACGTCTCTACCCATTTCCGGAAAATCTCCTCTTTTAAAACCGGTACGAAAGGCTGATGCCCGTGCCCGGCCCGATGTAGGGTGCCATGCGCAGGCCCGTGCCATCGGCCTTGATGCGCTTGTGGAGCTGCGGCACCAGGATGCCCGCGCCTGCGCCCACGAGGGTTCCCAACACAATGTCGGAAGGCCAGTGTTTTCCAGCTTCGTGGCGCATGTAGGCGGTGGCAGCGGTGGCTAGTCCGGCTCCGCCCCAAAAGGCCCATTTCCATTTAGAATCCGGGTGATAATCGTGGAAAATCTTGGCCGTGAAAAAGGAAATAGCCCCCACGTTGGCCACGTGCCCGGCGAAGAAAGCGTTTTTATAATTGCCGTTCAGGCGCTCGGCTGCAGGTTTATCGAAGTTGTAAGTCTCCGGGCGATAGCGATCCACCAAAAAGGTAGCGCCGGTATAGAGCGTGCCAGTGATGGCCATCGTTTCCAGATAGAGGGCACTGATTTTCCAGAAATCCTTGCGCATCGCGGGGTCCAGTCCGGCCAGCACAAAAGGCGCGGGGATGAGGCCGTAAAAGAGATAGTTGCTGTTGGCATCGGCGGCATCGGAATGCTTGCCTGCTGCCCAGCGGTCGAAGCCGTTTACGTCTTCCTTTTTCAAAGCCTGAATCTCGGCCAGCGTGCTGGTGTCTTTGTCATACACTTGGCTAAAGCCGTAGAGTGTCCAGGCCGTTCCGGCCACGATGATGGGCGCATCCACCTTCCAGTTGAGCTTATAATTGGGATTGGCCGCGGTGAGAATGTCCTTTTCCGGCGGTGGTGGCGTGGGCAGCGGGGCTTCCGGTTGCAGGTCTGCTGCCAGCGCAACAGGGGCGGAGATTTCCGGAAAGAAAGGCTGCGACTGCGCGTTTGCGGTGACGAGACTGCCGGAAAAGAGGGCCGTCAGGGCGATCCGGAGGGTTGTTTTAAAGGGCATATAAAGCAGTATAGAATGCACGGGTTTCAAAAATTGCACCGCTACGGGAAACGATACGAGAGATTGATTCCAAACTGATTGCCGCCGTTCCAGGAAGGCAGAATCATGGCGTCGCCCTTAATCTTGGGCGCTTTGAAAAGCCTTTTCTTGATGGATGGATAGATGAAATACGCAAAGCGCGTGGAGACAATGCCCACGCCCGCCCCGGCAATCACGTCGGAAAACCAGTGGGCGTCGTTATACATCCGCAAAAAGCCGGTGGCAAAGGCAAAGCCATAGCCCACCAGCCCCGGCCAGGGCGAAATGCCCCGATACTCCAGCCGCGCAAACTCGGCACTCACAAAGGCCTGCGCAGTGTGGCCAGAGGGAAACGAAAACTTATCGCGCCCGTTGGGCCGCAGCTCCAGCTCCTGATTTTTGGTAAGAAACACAATGCCGTTGCTAATCAGGTTGGCCATGCCATACATGATAGAGCGGTCCACAATGTTGTTGTGGCCTTTATAACCGGCGAAGTTGAGGCCATACACCATCACCGCCGGGGCGAGGAGAAAGTAATCTTCAATCTGCCGGATTTCGCGTTTGCTGTTCCAGGCGCGGCTTTTGATTTCGAGGTTCACGTCCTGCAACGCGCCGTTGCGCAGGGCCAGCGCACCGTAGCCAAACATCAATCCCGGAATAATGAGACTTTTGGACGTAACAGGCACCTGCACGATGGGCGCTTTAATCTTGCGCTTGATTTTGTCGTGAAGGGAATCGGCCACCACTTCGGCCACGGTTTCGGGCGTATCGGCCACGTGCTGAACATCTGTTTTGGGCAGCGAGTCCACAACAACAGCGGCAGTGCTGTCGGGCGTCGCAATTTGTGCGGGCGCTACATAGGAAGCCACCGAAAACAATACAGTTAGCAGCCACAGGATTCCACGGGTTTGGCGCTTTTTCATGGTTGAAAATCTCTTTTAAAGGAAAAGGACGTTTCTTTTCAAACAAAAATCCTGCTAAGGGTCTATTCAGGAGCTTAACAGGGATGCTGTTCCGCACAGTGTTTCAGGTCCTTTCGTTTTTTGTTTTGTCCTTCCGCTGCAAGGCGGAATCCCGGAAAATGCCCGCATGTATTTGTGAGACCCCACCTTTCGGCGGGGTAACAAAAGACGGGGAACAAACTATGGGGCCGATTGCAGCACAGCAAGTTTAGCCTTCCCGTTTTTTGTTTTGTCATTCCGCCTTTCGGCGGGGTGACAAAAGACGGGGAAAAGAAGATGTTCTTCTTAACGCAGGAGTCCGGCCAGCAATTCATAGCTGCGCATCTTGGCCTTCAGGCTGTAGATGTGGGAGGCGGTGATGATTTCATCCGGCTGGTACTGTTCCAAAAAAGATTGTAGCTGCGGCCCGGCGGTCTCCGGTGTGCCGATAAAGCTCAGGGCCAGCATGTGTTGCAGCATTGCTTTTTCCTGCGGCGACCAATCGGGTTTCCAATCCGGCGAAGGCGGGCCAAAAGGTTGCCGTTGATCGCGGATGATGTTGGTGAATGTCTGATAGAGCGTAGTGGCAAGCAGGTCGGCTTCGGCATCGGTGTCGGCCAGAATGGTGTTGACGGCGGCCAGCACATAAGGCTTTTCCAACTGTCGGGACGGCTGGAAACGCTCGCGGTAAATCCGGAAGGCTTCCGGCATCTGGGCAGGGGCGAAGTGGCCGGCAAAGGCATAGGGCAGCCCCATTTCCGCCGCCAGAAAGGCACTATCGGTGCTGGAGCCCAGGATGTAGATGGGAATGTTTTCGCCTTCGCCCGGAATAGCCCGCACTTTCCCCTCTTTGTTTTCGTTGGAAAAATACAGCTGCAACTCCCGGATTTGTTTGGGAAAACCTTCGTTCACCGTGTAGGGATTGCGACCCAACGCCTGCGCCGTTAGCCCGTCGGTGCCGGGCGCGCGGCCCACGCCCAGGTCAATCCTTCCGGGATACAGCGCACTGAGTGTTCCAAACTGCTCGGCCACCACCAGCGAGCTGTGATTGGGCAGCATCACCCCACCCGACCCCACACGGATGGTTTCCGTTTTCCCGGCCAAGTAGCCAATGAGGATCGGCGGCGCGGAAGACGCAATAGAGGCCATGTTGTGGTGCTCGGCCAGCCAGTAGCGCTGGTAACCCAGCTGCTCTGCGTGTTGGATGAGGGCCACGCTGTTGGCAAAGGTTTCGGGAAGCGATTTGTCTTTAAGAACGGGCGCAAGGTCCAGGATGGAATAACGAGTCTTTTTCATGCCTCGTCTTCCTGCAAAAACAAGGCCGGAAAGGGCACCCGGTAGAGACGTTGCAGGCAACGTCTTTTATTTATCCGCAGACATTGCGCCCAACGTCTCTACGCCTACCTTCTCGTGATATTCTTCTTCCGCTTTCCGGAACGTTGCGTAGCGCGCCTGTTCCCAAATCATCGCCAGTGCGGTCAGGAGGGCCAATACCGGGATGGGCACCTGCATTTGTGCCGGAAGGAAAATGAAATAAAACCCCGGCAGGAAAATGCTTCCATAAAAACTGCCTTGCACTGCGCGGATAAAAACGTTTTTCGCTTTCCGGAAACGCCCGTAATAGGCAACGACCGCGACGGCAAAGACAATAAAGGTTAGCAAGGCGGCCAACGTTTCTGGTTTCAGCACGCTGAAGGATTCGCCGAAGGGCGTAAGGATTAGAGACAACACATACACCATCAGAGGTGCCAGAATGACCAGCCCCAGGCTGCGGGCATGAGTAAATACTCCGAGCAGCGATTTCCGGAAATACCGGCTGTAACGGCGCTGCAACTGCTCTTCATAGCTTTTCACCAAAGGATAAAACCCGGCGACGCCAAACTGCCGGTGGGCTTCGGTCATCAGCTTTTCCAGGGGCCAGGTTGGATATTGGGTGCCGAGTTCTTCCACCTTGCAGGCAAAATGGTCCAGGATTTCCAAGACGAGCGCCGGTTCGCCAAAGCCTTTCCGGGAGATAAACGCGCAAAGAGCTTGCAGCTCCTCCGGGGATAATTCACGCTTTTTGGGTTCCATAATCGCTTAACAGGTTTTGAAGCAGGGTTAAAGAATCGCGCAGGTTGGCCAGCACTGCGTTGGTAGCCGCCTTTTTTTGCGCAGCGATGCGGTAGTATTTGCGTTGCCGGCCCTTCACGGTTTCTGTTTCGGTTTGCAGCAGCCCGTCGGCCAGCAATTGGTGCAGCGCGGGATACAGGGCGGCTTCGGTGAGTGCCAGGCGGCCACCGGTTTTTTCGCGCACAGCCTTGGTGATTTCATAGCCATACATACGGCCGCCTTCCGAAAGCAATTTCAGGATCACGCCCGTCAGGCTGCCTTGCAACATCTTTTGAGAACTGTTTTCCGGCGTCATACCTTTCAAACTTAGGTATAAAATCAGACCTATTCCAAAAAAGCTATCGTCCTACCTTCGCCGCGCCTTTCTATCTGACTATTTCCGGAAATGGGGCTTTTATTTCCGGAAATACAAAGCCGCTCTGACCTTTTTTTTCTCTTAAATCTCCCGAACGACATTCCATATTTCAGCCCCTCCGGATGCCGGCCTTTGAGATTTGATTTCGGGTTTTGGATTTCGGCTCCTGGGTTTTTGGTTTCTGGATTTTGAATCTTGGTTTCCCTTCCCTTTATGTCTCTTGCCACGCACGTAAAAGTTTTGATTATCGGTGCCGGTCCTGCCGGTTGCGGAACGTCTTTTTTTCTGTCTAAGAACGGCATTCCACACACCCTTCTGGAGAAGGCCACTTTTCCACGGGATAAGGTTTGCGGCGATGCCATTAGTGGCAAATCCTGTTATGTGTTGCGCACCGCGCATACGCCGTGGCTGCATGAGATTTTCCGGAAAGAAGAGCAGTTTCTGCCTTCGCGCGGCATTCAGTTTGTGGCTCCCAACGGCAAGGCGCTGGATATCCGCTACCCCGATGCGCTGCGCCCCGGCGAAGTGGCACCCGGTTTCACGGTTCCCCGCCTGCGCTTTGATGATTTTCTGTTCTCCAAGCTCGATCCGCAGTTTGCCGACGTGCAACAGGGCGTTTCCATCAAAACGGTTTCGCGGGAAGCAGGTGTGAATCAAGTCGTTTATCAGCAGGATGGGGTCGAAAAAACCATCACCGCCGATATTATCGTAGGCGCCGACGGCGACAAAAGTGTGGTGCGCAAGGCTTTCATGGGGCAGAACGAAGTCCGGAAAACCGACTCGGTAGGATTGCGCGCTTACTACACCGGCGTAACGGGGATGCACGAATCCGACTTTATTGAACTGCACTTTATTAAAGAAGCCCTGCCAGGGTATTTGTGGATTTTTCCGCTTCCCGAAGGCCGCTGCAACGTGGGAATCGGGATGCTTTCGGCGCGGGTGCGGGATAAAAAGCTGAACCTGCGGGAGGTGTTCCAGAAAGCTTTGCAAACCAATCCGGCCCTGAAAAAGCGGTTTCAGAACGCGCAGCTGGAAGGTAAAATCCTGGGCTGGGGCTTGCCGATGGCTACGACACAGGAACCGGTTTCCGGCGACGGCTTTTTGCTTACCGGCGATGCGGCCGCACTCATTGACGCATTTTCCGGCGAAGGCGTAGGGAACGCGCTGTACAGCGGAATGCTGGCTGCCACCGCCATTGAAAAAGCCCTTGCTGCCGGGCGGACAGATGCTGCGTTTTTAAAAACCGAATACGACGCCGTTTTGTATCGCCGCCTCGGCGACGAAATACGCATCAGCGCGACGCTGCAAAAGCTGTGCAACTACCCGTGGCTGTTCAATTTTGTAGTGAATAAAGCAGAGAAAAGCCCGGAACTGCGCAATACCATTTCCGGTATGTTCTCGGATTTGGATTTGCGGGACAAGCTGCGGAAACCGTCTTTTTACTTTAATATTCTGTTTAACCGGTAGTGAGACAAACGTTAGGTCGCTTCGCGACCCCTTGGAAAACGCAGATTTCTACAAACCTTAGGTCGCTCCGCGACCGCCCCAAAAAACAGGAACCGGATTTCTACAAACGTTAGGTCGCGAAGTGACCACCCCTTACCCGGCTATCCAACTTAAAGCGGAATTGAACGACTGGCTATAGATGGTCGCGGAGCGACCGGATGTTTGTAGCTATTGAGGACACATTCTCCGGAATGGTCGCTTCGCGACCTAATGTTTAACCCATAAAGGGTGTTGATTAAAAAGCTACAATCTTCTCTACTGTTTTCTTTCCTTCCAGCTCGGTGCTGAGAAAATAAATCCCGGCGCGCAGGTTCAGCGGGAGGTCCAGTGTGGTTTGGAACACCGTGTTGGTAAACTCCTTTTTGTAAAGAGTCCTTCCGGAAATATCGGTGAGTTGGAGCTTTAACGAAGACCCGATAGGTGTGCTGTATTGCAACGTGAACCGGCCACCTGGCGCGGGGTTGGGATACAGGGCAAAAGTGCTTTCCGAAAGCCAGGGGAGGCGGTGAATACTGCCCTTAAAGCGAAGTCCGTTTTCCTTTCCAATCCACTGGACCTGATACAAAACCGTGTCGCCCGCTGTGGCCGGCGGCGTGTCTTCGGCCATGTAAGTTACCTGGCTGGAAGTATTGCGGGCAGTTGCTTCATAGATTTTCTCCCAGGCCGTTTTTCCTGCTACCGAGCGATAAATCTCATAACGGCTCACGTGGGTGTCATCGTAGGCATCAATTTTCAGGGTGGCTATTGCGGGCGTTTTGCGGGTGGCGGTGAAGGCTAAGGTGCGGTTTTCGGTTTTATAGGAATAAGAACTTTTTCCGGCAGCAAACCAGACTTCGCCCGTTTGTATCGTGCTGGTGCGCGCAATGTAGCCGCTGTCGTAGGGAACCCAGTTAATGGTAGTGTAAGGACGGAATTGATAAATCCCATCGCGGTTATTGGCAAAAGAATCATCCTCGGCGGCTTTCAGGGAATCGTTGTAGGTCAATATCCCCAAACGATAGGCATCCGGTGCTTTATCGCAGCTGTTGCAGGCCGTGTCGGCAAGCATTTTCAGAACATCGGCTTCGGTGATATAAAACGCTGCCGAAACCGGACTTTTCGGCGCTGCCTGCGGCTGAAACACAAAGCTGCGGGGCAATAAAACCTGCGTTGCAAACGAATCCGAAACCGACTCGTTGTAACCGTAATCCCGAATGTTTACCGGTCCTAAATCTTCACTCGCTGAAACGCGCGCTAGAATCGCTCCGTCTTTCCGGAAATCTACCGCCGGCTGGTTGGCACCAACGGGCTTTTCCACCCCAGCGAACGCGCCGTTGAAAACGGGTCCGTCGTAATCGTAAATATGGATGTCGTCAATGGCGATGCCTTCGCGGTTGTCGTTGGCGTCGGATTGCAGCACAAATCGCAGCCGGATCGGCTCCTCCACCCACGTTGGCAGGCCAATGGTGGCCACGCGCCAGCGGTATTGTCCGCTGCCCGTCCAGGCGCGGTGTTGCAAACTGTCATACCAGTTAAAACCTTCTACCGAAAGGCCCAGCTTGTACCAGGTTTTGCTGTCGGTGCTCCACTCCACCCAAGCGCCGTCGCAGAACGCGTTGCCGCAGTTTTCAAAATCGTAGGCGATACTAAAACTGAGTTTTGGGTTGGCCATCGGCCCGATGTCAAAGCAGGGCGAGTAGAGATAGGCCTTTTCATTTCCCCTGTAATTTCCGGAAAGCGTTGTCTTCCAGGCCTTGGTACCGCTGGCCGCGGTATTGATGTTTGCACTTTGTGGCGTGCCCCACTCCCAGGAAGCATCTTCTCCACCATACCACAGTCCTTTTCCGCCTTCAAAATTTTCTAAGTAGGGAAAAGTGGAAACAAGGGGCTGGTTTTGGAAAGCAAAGCTCAGAATGCTATCGTTTTGGGGATAAACGTCCGGCGTGTAATGCACCCAAACGTCCAGTTTATGCGGATTGTAATCCCGGATCTGCAGCCGCTGCGGAAACGTAAGCTGTACCGTGTCTTTTGGTCCAAGCGCAGCAATTGTTTCCGTGAAAACAGGGCCGCCGTCCAGCTGGTAAGAAACCGGAATATTGGCCTGCGGATTGTAAGTTCCGTTGGCAATCGTAACGGTCAGTTGCGCGTCCGGCGTCAGGCCGCAACCGGCGTAGCGCGGCGTGTCAATGAAAATCAGGGCAATGTCGTTGCCGAGGGTGTAAAGCTTAAAATTATCTACTGTATAACCGGTTCCATAATCAGAAGCAGCGATGACGGTTGTGTCTTTTTGTACAAATAAAACAGCCGTGCTGGTGCTCAGTTGCTGCCCGGCGCTGCGCAGAATATCGGTAACAGAAATAGAGCCGCTGTTGCGCCGGACGCCATTTTCCAGCGAGGTATCAAAAACAAAAAGCGGAATCCACGGGTCGGCATCAGCGCCGCGGATAAATACAGCGTTGCTATCGGGGTAGCGGGTTTCTTCGCCATGCACCATGTAGTCAAATTCGGCGCGCACCTCGGTGTTGCTGACATCGTAGCCAGTAAGGTTAAACGTGCCCTGAAACAGATTGACAGAACTGCGGTAAAACCGGTCAGCATCCAGACTCACGGAGCGATTTCCGGAAATGACCACGGTGGTATCCACAAAACTGCGCAGCCGAGCGTAGCCACTGTCGGAGCGGGCATAATCCCAGCGGCTGCTATCAAACAGCCCGGCGGAATCCTGCATTAAAGTAATTCGTGGACTGCCTTCAAAATCGCTTGTGTGGCCAGCGGCCAGGTTCAGCGGCGCGTTGGGCAGTTGGCGAAGTGTTGTCTTAAAAGAGTCGTTTCCGGAAATCGGATCGGTGCCGCTGACGTTCACTACAGCTACGTCCAGGTCGTAAGTTCCAACTGCTGACAGATCCTGGGCAGGCAGCAAAAACGTATCCGTTGCGTTGGCAGCGATGACCTTTTGGGAAGTGGTCTGGCGTGCTGCCGTTCCAAAGCGATAGCTGAGCTTATAATCCGCCGCTACCGGGCCGTTGTTGCGGACTTCTACCGCTACCTGCTCATTGTTGGCAAAAGCACTTTGGGTTAAAACGCGACCGGTTTTAGAAGTGGTAATTCCGGAAATCGCGAGATCGTTAGCCCCCAAAAGGCCGCAGTTTTTGGCGGTGTCGGGCCTTTGATAAACTGCCAGACTGCGATAACCACGCTGTCCGTTTACCAGCGGCCGCACTGCGAGGTACTGGGTTTGGCTATAGGGCAAGCCGCCGAGCGTATAATTATTGCCCGAAACGGTGTCAATCACTACCATATCCGGCCCCTTTTTCTGCAAAATCTCGTAGCCGGAAGCATTGGGACTCGTCGTCCAATTGATGCTAAAAAATCCCGGACACTGGCTGCTGCTGCGCGTTACCACCGGAACCTGATTGATTACCAGCGGAGCGGCTTCTGTCACATCGCCCCCCCGGCTGATGCGCACCCGCGCGGCAGCGGTATTGAGGGCAGGGACCGTCCAGACAAAAGCGCGTTGTGAGTCGGCCGCCACTCCAATAGAAGCCCAGGTAGCACCATTATCGGCGCTGTATTCCAATGTAAAAGGCGCGTTGCTCTCCGGCGATTCCCAGAAAATATTCAAAGGTTTTCCGGCAGCTATCGGCACGCCTGCGGCGGGTTGCAACAGGCGAATGCCTTTTTCCACAAAATCATACACCACGGCCACGTTCAGTGCTGCCCCGGAAAGGCTATTTCCACTCACCCGAATGCTGTAATTTCCGGAAACCGGATTGGGAATCACTACCTGCTCGATGTTGTTGAGCGTGTCGGTTCCGGGTTGAGCGGCTGCGTCGGGTTGCGTTGGATTCAACACCAATGGCTTCAGGATATTGCCGGAGGGATCGGTTATGGTGAGGTCCAGGTCATTGACAAGCGCTTTGGCAGCCAGCGGTGAGGCGGCCACATCTTCCCAAACCAGCAGGATTTTGGCCTCCGCCAGTCCGGCCGGAATTGCGATCGGAATATTAAACGAAGGCTGTGCGGGCGACACCTGCCGGCTTTCGTAGCGGCCATCGGCCAGCGCAGCAATGGATCGGGTCAGGTTAAACATGCCGAAGCCATATTTATAATCCGGGCCGGGATTACCACGGTCGTCGGCGCAGCCGGTGAGCAAGCCCTTGAGCAGGACCGCCGGCGGCAACTGGTTGGCCTTAAGTTGTTTGTAGCGCTCCGTTAGTAAGGCCGCCGCTCCGGCAATAGCAGGCGAAGCCATGCTCGTTCCGGTATTCTGCGCATAAGTATTGTACGTAAAAGTGGAATAAACCGACGTTCCGAATGCGCATATTTCCGGTTTGATCCGGCCATCGCGTACGGGTCCTTTGGAAGAAGTATACCGAACCTGCATGTCTTTCTGCACATTGCCAACCACCAGATTGTTTTTGGCAGGCTGGTAGCTGCCGGGAATATTTCCAAAACCCGGAAACGGCGGGCACTGCAAGCCACCATCGTTGCCGGCGGCAAACACATGCAGCACATCGGGAACCTCGCGACACAACTGATCAATGGCTTCGGAATAAGCGTCATAAAGCCCGACGTTGTTACACTGTCCTACCTGCGAGGCATAGGAATTGTTGGTAATGGTCATGCCATATGACTGCCGGAACTGCGGTGTTTTTTGCAGAATCAATTCATATACTTCTGAAATCAACGCTGCTTTGGGAGCCATCCCGCGCGCTGCCGGGTCGATAATGCCCATTGATGCAACCGTCCCGGACACGTGCGTACCGTGATTTTCCGGAATTTCGGGGTTGAAGTTGATCGTTTTTTCTTCCAGATCCACGTGGGTCATCGGCGAAGAATTATCCCCCACCCCAACCACAATATTTTTTCCGGAAAGCGCCAGCCCTAAAGGATTTTGCGCCGGAGACAAGCTCAGGACAGCAGCACCCGAGTAACCTCTTTCATCGTTATTAAGCGGCACCCGCCCGGAACCAGGTCCGGCACTGATTACGTAAGCCAAAGAAAGTACCTGTGGAATGTTCCCGGCAGGTATCTCAAACCGAAGCATCGTTGGGATAAGATCCGGCTGTATGTTTTTCGCGCCCAGCTTCGTCAGGTCAGTTTGAACGCGATTCAGAGCGATATTTGGGGGAAATGTAACCGTTGCACTTACCATCCCGGAAAGCCCGGCAAGCCAGTTGGGGTCTGCTTTTAAGTGGGCCTCCAATCGCGCGACGGCGCTTACCGGAAATTTTGCAGCCAAAGCGCTAAGAGAAGCACCTGACGCCCCATAAAGCAAGCTAATATTTGAGGAAAATACACCGCATTTCCGGAAACCGGCAACCTCTTTTAAGCCTTCCAGCCAGGCTCGATTTTCCGATTCAGCCCACTGCACCAGCCACAACCCACTGTCAGCTGAAACAGCCTTTTGAAGCGCTACAAATTCCGGAAAAGATTGCAACACTACTATGCCAGTTCGCAGTTGAAGAACGCTTTTCTCGCCTCCGCTCTGTGCATTTCCGGGAACTGTCCAGACTGTCAGTATCAACAGAGCCAGCAAACAGGTAAAAATTCTATTCATACAAGAAAAGCTGGTTTAGGACAGCCGGAACTTTAAAGGTAGGAAACAGACTATGTATCCATACGAAAAAAGCCGCCCGGAAGTTTCCGGACGGCTTTTGTTTTTGAAGATAAAAGGGTCTTTTACTGACCCGCTTCGTCTTCTGCTTTTTTCAGCTTGTCTTTCAGCGCAGCCAGGGCACCGAGGTCGCCGAGGGTTGGCTTTTCTACTTTCTGCTGAATGTTTTTCACTGTTTTCTTGGTTTCTTCAGAAGCGGCACGCGCTTCTTTCTTCACAGCTTCGCGCTCTTCGGCTTTTTCCTGCTCCCAGATGCGGCTGTGCGAAACCACGATGCGCTTGTCGTTGCGGTCAAATTCGATGACTACAAACTGCGCCGTTTCTTCCATACCTACGGTGCTGCCGTCTTCCTTGCGGAGGTGGCGGGCCGGGGCAAACGCTTCCAAACCGTATTGCAACTGCACGGTAGCGCCTTTGTCATCCTTGCGGATCACAGTGCCTTCGTGCGTAGAACCGATTGGGAAGATGGTTTCAAAGGTGTTCCACGGATCGTCTTCGGTTTGCTTGTGGCCAAGGCTGAGCTTGCGGGCGTCTTTGTCCACAGAAAGTACCATCACGTCGATTTCGTCGCCGGCTTTGGTGAATTCGCTTGGATGGTTGAAGCGCTTGGTCCAGGACAGGTCGGAGATGTGAATCATGCCGCCAATGCCTTTGTCAAGCTCTACGAATACGCCGTACGGAGTGAGGTTTTTCACCGTGCCTTTATGGCGGGTGTCCACGCCGTAAGTGTCTTCAATCACTTCCCACGGATCTTCGGTGAGTTGCTTGATAGACAGGCTCATCTTGCGCTCGTCGCGGTCGAGGGTTACGATTTTCGCGTCGTATTCTTCGCCTACTTTAAAGTATTCTTTGGCATTCACCGGCTGCGAGCTCCAGGTGATTTCCGAAACGTGCACAAGGCCTTCTACGCCCGGTGTGATTTCGAGGAAAGCACCGTAGTCTTCGATGTTCACCACTTTGCCGCGAACGGTAGAGCCTTCCTGAATGTCGGCATCGAGGTTGTCCCACGGATGCGGTGTCAGTTGCTTCAGACCGAGCGAAATACGCTTCTTCTCGTCGTCGAAGTCGAGCACCACCACGTTCAGTTTCTGGCCGTTGGTGAGCACTTCGCTCGGGTGCTGCACGCGGCCCCAGCTGATGTCGGTAATATAAAGGAGACCATCTACGCCGCCCAGGTCGATAAAGGCGCCGAAGTCGGTAACATTCTTAACAGTTCCTTCCAGTACCTGACCTTTTTCCAGCTGGCCGATGATAACGGAGCGCTGTGCTTCGAGGTCAGACTCGATAAGGGCTTTGTGGGAAACAACGGCGTTGCGGATTTGCTCGTTGATTTTTACCACTTTAAAATCCATGGTCTTGCCTACATACTGATCGTAATCCGTAACCGGTTTTACGTCAATTTGCGAGCCGGGCAGGAAGGTTTCCAGGCCGTTTACATCTACAATCAGGCCACCCTTCGTTTTAGAAGTAATGGTACCGGTAACGATTTCGCCGGTTTTGTAGAAGTCCACGATGCGCTGCCAGGCGCGGGCGGCGCGGGCGGCACGGCGGCTAAGGTGCAGATGACCGTTACGGTCTTCTTTCTCAACGACCATCACTTCGATCTCGTCGCCGATTTTCACTTCCGGCATGTCGCGGAATTCGTTGAGCGAGATGAGGCCGTCGCTTTTAAAACCAATGTTTACAATTACATCGGTTTTGGTTTTACCGACAACGGTACCTTGCAGCAGCTCGGCATCGTCCACGGTTTTGAAGGTGCTCTGATACATTTGATCGAGCTCCTGGCGCTTATCATTGGAATAAGCGGCTACGTTGCGCTTATCGACGCTCCAATCGAAATCGTCGTGGGCAGAAGCCGTAGCTTGGGACTGGTTTTGGATGGTTTGTTGTTCTTCCAAATGATGGTTCCTCCTTTTTGAATGGGATTTTGGGCGGCAAAGATACGAGTCTCTTATTTTATTCTGAAATGTTTTATTTTCCGGGAATCCGGTGATAGGCCATTCCTCCTAAATACCCGATATTTACAGCCTTCCTTATCGTTTCCATACCCCCTGACTGTTGACTGCTAATGCCGCATAAAAAAACTGTTTTCTCTCTTGTAAAAGAATCTATATTACTCGCCGCCGGCGTGATGGCAGCCACTGTTGGGTTGAAGGGTTTTTTGCTGCCAAACTCCTACCTCGATGGGGGCGTAACGGGCACTTCGCTGGTTATTGAACGGATTACCGGCTGGAATATATCCATATTATTATTTGTACTTAACCTGCCGTTTATACTCATTGGTGCAAAGCAAATATCCAAGGAGTTCGCTATTAAAGCTGCCCTCTCCATTACTGCGTTGGTTATTGCGATTCACAGCGTAGAGATACCCAATATTACCGACGACAAATTGTTGATCGCCGTTTTTGGCGGTTTCTTCTTAGGCGCCGGCATTGGGTTGAGCATCCGAGGGGGGGGTGTCATCGATGGCACCGAGGTAATGGCCGTTGCCATCTCCCGCCGTACCATGTTTTCCGTTGGCGATGTTATTACTATTTTTAATTTTATTCTCTTTAGTACGTCGGCGTTTTTGTTTAATCTGGAAACAGCGATGTATTCGATGCTCACGTATCTGGCGGCTTCCAAAACCGCTGATTTTCTCATTGCTGGTATTGAGGAATATGTTTCGGTCACAATTGTATCCGGCAAAGCAGAAGAAATCAAGCATATTTTGGTGGATGAAATGGGCCGGGCGGTAACGGTTTATAAAGGCGGTGGCGGACACGGCAAACGCGGGCAGGTAAATGCCGACGGGCTGATATTGGTTTCAGTAGTAACGCGATTGGAAGTGCAACGGGTGATCAATGCGGTGTATGAGGTTGATGAACTGGCTTTCGTCACTCAGCACACCATTAACGACACCAAAGGCGGCATGATTAAGCAGCGCCCCCTGCACTAACCCAATCGCTCGGGAAGGATATTAAAACTCTTTTTCCGGGCTTTATTTCCGGAAAGCCAAAGTATCCTTCCGGCCCTTATACGCAGTTACTATTTTAAATACAAGAAAGCGCAACCGTTTTAAACGGTTGCGCTTTCTTGATGCATAATACAGGTTCCTTTTTCCGGAAAATTCCGGCATTTTTGGCTTCTGGAATCTGTCTTTCGTGCTTTGAAACCTACACCTTGTAAATCCAGCCGTGGGTATCCGGCACGCGGCCGTAGCGGATGTTGTCCATTTCTTGCTTTACCCAATTGGCAACTTTCCAGTCTGCTACCGGCGGCAGCTTCATGTGCTCGTCGTGGATGGTCAATTCGGCAATCGGGGCAATCGAGGCAGCCGTTCCGGTGCCGAAAGCTTCTTTCAACTGACCGTTTTGGTGGGCTTCAATCAGCTCGTCGATGGAAATCGGGCGCTCTTCTACGTCGTAGCCAGCTTCGCGCAGCAACGTCATCACACTGTCGCGGGTGACGCCTTCCAGGATGGTGCCTTCCAGCGCGGGCGTTACCACTTTATCGCCAATCACAAACCACACGTTCATGGTACCGATTTCCTGCACGTATTTGTGCTCAAAACCGTCGGTCCACAAAATCTGGTCGTAGCCCAGCGAGCGGGCCTTCACGGTTGGGGCCATGCACGCGCCGTAGTTTCCGGCACATTTGGCATAGCCGGTGCCGCCCGGAAACGCACGCACGTATTCCTCCTGTACGTAAATCGAAACCGGCTTGGAGTAATACGGACCTGCCGGCGAAGTAATAATCATAAAAGAAAACTGCTCCGCTGGCTTCACGCCGATAAAGGCGTCCGTCGCAATCATAAAGGGACGCAGATACAGCGACGTACCCGGTGCGGTGGGAACCCACTGTTCGTCCAGCTTGATGAGCTGGCGCAACCCTTCCAGAAAAATATCTTCGGGCACTTCAGGCATCGCCATGCGAACGGCGCTGCGGTTGAAACGGGCCCAGTTTTTTTCGGGCCGGAAAATCACAATCTCGCCGTCTTCCTGGCGGTAGGCTTTGATGCCTTCAAAAATAGACTGGCCGTAGTGCAGCATCGTCGTGGCCGGACTCATGGTCAGATTACCGTAAGGTTGGATGCGCGGCTGTCCCCATTGGCCGTTGGCATAATCGCAAACGAGCATGTGGTCGGCGTACTGCTTGCCAAACTGAACGTTGGCCGGGTCAAATTCCGCGATGCGGCTTTGAGCCACCTTGTCCACCTTCAGGTCAAGTGTCATTTCGCTGGTCATAGTTTTATACTGTGGCTTTTGGATTGAAAAGCAGGGCAAAGAAACGAAATTAAAAATGGTCAAGGCTTAAACGCAAATTCTTTAAAATATGTGTATTGCGGATGCGACCTGGTCTTTCTATTACCAAATACAGGGAGAATTCAGGTTAAAAAAATCGTTGAGCGATGGGAAAGCCAACAGTTGCATCACTTTCCCCAAAAGAAACCTGCGTTTAAACCCATATCCGATTGGACATCGTTTTAAACCCGTACCTTCGCGGCCTCAAATCACCCTTTTTTAAAACCTCTGCGTCGCTTCATGAGCACTGTAAAAGTTGCCATCAACGGGTTTGGCCGCATCGGCCGCCTCGCTTTCCGGAAAATCTCCAACCTCGAAGGCATTGAAGTTGTTGCCATCAACGACCTCACCAAACCGAATGTTCTCGCCCACCTGCTGAAGTATGACACCGCGCAGGGCCGCTTCAACGAAGAGGTAACTTCCGGCGACGATAATATCTCCGTCAATGGCAAGGAAATTAAAATCTACGCCGAAAAAGACCCTGCACAAATTCCGTGGGGCAACCACGATGTGGACGTCGTACTGGAATGCACCGGCTTCTTCACCGATGCCGAAAAAGCCCAGGCCCACCTCACTGCCGGTGCCAAGCGCGTGGTGATCTCCGCTCCTGCTACCGGCGACCTGAAAACCGTTGTTTTCAACGTTAACCACGACATCCTTGACGGCTCCGAAAAAGTGATTTCCTGCGCGTCCTGCACCACCAACTGCCTGGCTCCAATGGCGAAAGTGCTGCACGACAACTATGAAATCAAGACCGGTCTGATGACCACGGTGCACGCTTACACCAACGACCAGAACACCCTCGACGCGCCACACCCGAAAGGCGACCTGCGCCGTGCCCGTGCTGCTGCCGAAAACATTGTTCCGAACTCTACCGGCGCGGCCAAGGCTATCGGCCTGGTGCTCCCCGACCTGAAAGGCAAGCTCGATGGCGGCGCGCAGCGCGTACCGACCGTTACCGGCTCGCTGACCGAACTGAACGTGATTCTGGGCAAGAAAACATCTGCCGAAGAAATCAACGCCGCGATGAAGGCAGCCGCCAACGAATCGTTTGGCTACAACGAAGACGAAATCGTTTCCTCCGACATCATCGGCACGTCTTACGGCTCCCTGTTTGACGCCACGCAAACAAAAGTGATTACCGTGGGCGACGCCCAACTGGTGAAAACCGTAAGCTGGTACGACAACGAGATGAGCTACGTAAGCCAACTGGTGCGCACAGTAGATTACTTCGCGAAGCTGATGAACAAATAATTTGTCTCTCTCTTAATTAAAAGCGGCCTGTTTCTCTGGAAACAGGCCGCTTTTTTGTGGGTGGATTTCCGGAAATAATTGTTTTTTTCCGGAACTTTAACCAAAATAGAAAACACTCATGACCACTTTCACCATCAATCTTGAAGACACCAAGAAGGCTGCCGCGCTGAAAAAATTCTTAGAAGCGTTTGAGATTCCCTTTACCAAAACCCCACGAAAGGCGAAAGGCGAGGAAAGCCCTTACAACCCGGAGTTTGTGGAGAAGATTCTGGAAGCACAGCGGGAAGTAGATGAAGGGAAAGGGATTACGGTTCCTTTGAGTGAATTGGATACATTTCTTGGACTTGAGAAATGATGTTTCAAGTAACATTCAGCGCAGCGGCCTCAAAGGAGTCGAAGCGCTCAAACGCACTGGAAATAAGCAGATTATCCAAAAGATTTCCAGTCTTATCAAAGAAATTGCAGAAACCCCTTTTTCCGGAACCGGAAAGCCAGAGCAGCTTAAACACAGCCTCTCCGGTTATTGGTCGCGGCGCCTTAATAAGGAGCATCGGTTGGTGTACCGTGTGGATGAGGCAACAGTCACGATTTTATCTGTAAAAGGGCACTACGAACCGTAGTGCCCTTTCTCTTTTTAAGAGGATATTTCCGGAAATTACCGCACTTCTCCCCCGCCCGGCACCTCGCGCACGGGCGCTACAAACACGAGTTTTCCGCCCGCATCTTCGGCCATCAGGATCATGCCCTGGCTTTCGATGCCCCGCATTTTGCGCGGCGCAAGGTTGGCCACCACGGTTACCATTTTACCCACGATTTCCTCCGGCGCAAAGTGCTCGGCAATACCAGAAACAATGGTGCGCGGGGAGGCTTCGCCTAGGTCCACGGACAGTTTCAACAGCTTATCGGCTTTGGCGACTTTCTCGGCTTCCAGAATTTTCCCGGCACGCAGGTCGATTTTCACAAAATCATCAAAAGTGATTTCGGCTTTGGCAGGGGCGGATTGCGGTTGTGGCGCTTCTGCAGCGGGTTGTTGCGCAGCGGCGGCTTCGGCAGCAGCGTTTTCTAATTTTTCCATTTGGCGTGTAATTTCTTCTCCTTCTATTTTCCGGAAAAGCAACTGCGGTTCCGGCAAGGGGTAATTGATTTTTAAGAGGTCCATCCGCCCACCGTTTTCCCAGTCCAGCATTCGCTCCACCACCTTGAATTGCTTCAACAATTTCCGGGAGGTAAATGGCAAAAACGGGTTCGAGAAGATGGCCAGGTTGGCAGCGAGTTGCAGGCACACGTGCAGGCAATTATCAATCGATTTCTGGTTTTCGGCCTGCGCCTCCGGTGTTTTGGAAAGGCTCCACGGCGCTTTTTCTTGCAAATATTTATTGCCGGTACGCGCCAGATTCATGAGCGCGGCCAGCCCTTCCCGGAAACGATACTCGCTGATGGCAGTTTCAATCTGCGCTTTGGTTTCCTGAATGGCTTCAAACACAGCGCGGTCGGCGTTGTCGAGAATATCGCCGTGGATGGGCGCGACGCGGCCTTTGCAAAGCTTGTGAGTGAGCACCATCGTCCGGTTCACGAAGTTGCCGAAAATGGCCACCAGCTCGCTGTTCACGCGGTCCTGGAACTCTTTCCAGGTAAAGTCATTGTCCTTGGTTTCCGGCGCGTTGGCGCAGAGCACGTAGCGCAGCGCATCCTGCATGTCGGGGAAATCGCGCAGGTACTCATCCACCCAAACAGCCCAGTTGCGCGAGGTGCTGACCTTCTGCCCTTCAATGTTCAAAAACTCGTTGGCGGGCACGCTTTCCGGAAGCACAAAATCGCCGTGTGCCTTCAGCATCGACGGGAAGATGATGCAGTGGAAAACAATATTGTCTTTCCCAATGAAATGCACCAGTTTGGTGTCTTCGCTTTTCCAGTAATCTTCCCAGCTATCGGGCAGCAGTTCTTTGGTGGCGGAGATATAGCCAATCGGCGCATCAAACCAGACGTAAAGGACTTTTCCTTCGGCGTCGGGCAGCGGAACGGGTACTCCCCAAGTGCTGTCGCGGGTCATGGCGCGGGGGTGCAAGCCGGCATCAATCCAGCTTTTGCATTGCCCGTACACATTGGGCTTCCAATCGTCTTTTTTGCCTTCAATCAGCCAACCTTTCAGCCATGGCTCGTAGTCGTTGAGGGGAAAATACCAGTGTTTGGTAACCTTCTTCACCGGCGTGGCGCTGCTCAGGGCGCTGCGCGGATTGATAAGTTGTTCGGGCGAAAGAGAGGTACCGCATTTCTCGCATTGGTCGCCGTAGGCGTTGGAATTTTCGCACACCGGACAAGTGCCCACGATGTAGCGGTCGGCCAGAAACACGTCTTTTTCGGGGTCGTAGTACTGCTCGCTTTCCCGTTCTTCAAAAAGACCTTTTTCGTAAAGATTCCGGAAAAAAGCCTGCGAGGTCTCGCGGTGCGTATCGGAAGAAGTGCGGGAGTAGATGTCAAATGAGATGCCCATTCCGGCAAAGCTTTCGCCAATGATCTTGTGGTAGCGGTCTACGACTTCCTGCGGTGTAGTGCCTTCCTTCATGGCGCGGATGGTGATGGGCACGCCGTGCTCGTCGGAGCCGCAGATAAACTGCACGTCTTTCTTCTGCGCCCGCAAAAAGCGCACGTAAATATCGGCGGGCAAATAGCAGCCGGCGAGGTGGCCGATGTGGACGGGGCCGTTGGCATACGGAAGAGCAGCGGTAACGAGCGTGCGCTTAAAATTCATGGCGCGAAAATAGCGCCCGAAGGGCGTTGGAGTGCTTTGCACGTTGGAAACGAGCCGTTGGAGCCCTTCGGGCGTTGGAAAACATTCGCCAACGGCTCCAACGCGAAGCGCTAACCTTATTTTCGCTCCTATGAACTACCTCGGTCATGCTTTCTTTTCGCCTTCCGGAAACGCAGAAATGCTGACCGGCAATATGATGGGTGATTACGTGAAAGGCAGCCGGGCCTTGGCGGCGCTGCCGGAAGAAATCCGGAAAGGCGTGTTGCTGCATCGGGAGATTGACCAATTCACCGACGCCCACCCGGCCACCCTGCGCGCCGCCCTGCCCTTCCGGGAAATCTATGGCCGCTACGCACCGGCAATTGTGGATGTGCTTTACGACCATTTTCTGGCCAACGACCCGGCCCTTTTTGAAAGCGAGGCTGCCTTGCGCCTTTTCACCCAAAATGTGTATGCGCAGGTGGCAACGCAACGGCCTTTTTTTCCGGAAAAGTTTGCCCAGACGTTTGATGCCATGGCAGCGCAAAACTGGTTGTTTCACTATCGCACGCTGGGTGGGGTGCAAAAATCGCTTGGCGGCTTGCAACGGCGCGCCCAATACCTGCCGGATGTAAGCGACGCCTACCGGATTTTCATAGGGTATTATCACATCCTTTCGCAGTGCTGGCAAGAGGTGGGCGATGCCCTGCGGAAATGGCGCGGGGCGCAGGCCTTATAAAAACCTTACAAAAAGGGCACGTTATTTTTGCGGTTTCCGGAATCTCTTCCCCAACTCCGGAAAATCCCGTACTGTTTTGAAAATAACCACTTCTTTTATAGCCCTTTGCACCTGCCTTGCCTTGGCGTGCAAACCCGGCGGCGAAAAGGCAGCCGCTCATCCACCCAAGCCGCCCCGTTTTGGCGAAACTGCCCGCACGTTCCGCCCGATCAATATTGCTTACGCCGACACCAATACGCCACAATGGCGCGCCACCCGCGACCGGCTGGATTCTTTCTACCGCGTGCAAACCCGCGCTGGTTTTAACGGCTCGGTGTTGATCGGCTACAAAGGCCACGTGCTGTATGAACGGTATTTTGGCTTTGCCGACAAGGCCGCCGGAAGGAATTGGTCTCCCACCTCGCCCTCCCAATTGGCTTCTACCTCCAAAACTTTTACCGGCGCAGCGGTTTTGTTTCTGGCGCAGCGCGGTTACCTCGATCTGGACGCCCCGGTGAAGGAATACCTGCCCGGCTTTCCTTATACCGAACTCACGCCCCGCATGTTGCTGAATCACCGCAGCGGCCTGCCAGATTATCTGAAGTGGGTACCGGCCATTCGCAAGGGCAATGCGCCGCTCTACAACCCGGAACTGGTGCAGCTTTTCATTAAACACAAGCCGGCATTGGAGTTTAAGGCCAACAGCCGTTTCAAGTACTCCAACAGCAACTACGCGATGCTGGCTTCCATTATTGAGGCGGTTACGGAAATGAAGTATGCCGACTTTATGAAGCAATACATTTTTGACGGCGTGGGCTTGCGCAATACCTACGTGTATGACCCGGCCAACGGCCTGCCGCCCAATGCGACGGTGAGCTACAAAGCCAACTGGGCTGTAGAGCCGGTTACTTTTTCCGACGGCGTGTATGGCGACAAAGGTATTTATAGCACCGTACAGGATATGTATCGCTGGGATCAAAGCTTTTATAAACAGCTTCTCATCGACAGCAACACCCAGCAGGTGGCTTACGCGCCGTGTTCGTTTGAAAAGCCGGGCGTAAAAAACTATGGCCTCGGCTGGCGGATGTTGTGCTATGAAGATGGCTATAAAGTGGTGTACCACAACGGCTGGTGGCATGGCAACAACACGTGTTTCTACCGGTTTATTCAAGACAATTTTACCATTATTGTTTTGGGAAATAAATATACCGGCAGCATCTACCGGCAGCCGCCTGTGGTGTATAACATTGTGCAGGGCAGAAACGAAAGCCGGAAGGATTTTGGCGGTGAGGATTAAGCCAAAAGCATCGGGGCAGCGTGTTTCCGGATCATCAGGCAGGCAATAGAAATGGGGAGTTGTTGCAGGGAATCCTCTTTTCTCACCTGCAATGTCCCGTTGGCACTTATTGGTTTCGACATATCCCGTGGAATAGTTGCGTTTTGCCATATCAGCGCGAATATGCCTTCAATCAGGCACGATTGAGGGCGCATGGAAATAAATATACATTCAGTCAGGCATGAATGAGGGCATATGGAAATGAATACACCCTCAGTCAGGCACGACTGAGGGCTTATGAAAATGAATATGCCCTCAGTCAGGTACGAATGAGGGCATATGGAAATGAATACACCCTCAGTCAGGTACGAATGAGGGCGTATGAAAATGAATATGCCTTCAGTCAGGTATGAATGGGGGCGTATGGAAATAAATATGCCCTCAGCCAGGTACGATTGAGGGCAAAACTGTTTCTCAGAGCCTATCCAGGAGATGTGAATTCTTTTTATCATTCTGCAAAGCATCCCTCAGAAACAGGGCCATTTCCGGAAATCTAAATCTACCCCAATCCCCTTTAAAAGGCATCCGGTTTTTCTAAACAGTTCTATGACAACGCCCACAGCGCTGCCAGGTACTTTTGCGGCCACACTAATCATTCTCTCCCACTCGCTATGCGTTTGATCGGAAGCCTTGCTCTTGTAGCGCTCTCCACTGCGGCTTTTGCCCAGCAACATTCCCACCCCTCTTCCCCGGCCCCGCAAACCCTGCATTACGACGAGGAAGTTCATTTCAAAAACATCCGGCAGCTCACCTTTGGCGGCGACAACGCCGAGTGTTATTTTGGTCCCGATGGCAAAGCAGTCGTGTTCCAGAAAACGGCCCCGAAAGAAGGCATCCCCTGCGACCAGATTTATTACGCCGAACTGCCTAAGAAAGCCACCGATTCTTTCCGCCCACACCTCGTGAGCACCGGCACGGGCCGCACGACCTGCGCCTACATCATGCCCGACAAAAAATCGGTCATCTACGCATCTACCCACCTCGGTAGCAAGGATTGTCCGCCGGTGCCCGATAGAAGCAAGCTGAAAAAGTATGTATGGCCTATCTACCCGGAATACGACCTGTTTGTAGCCGACCTGAAAGGGGCTGTGAAAAAGCGCCTTACTGATTATGAAGGCTATGACGCCGAAGCCACCATTTCTCCCAAAGGCGACAAGATTATTTTCACCTCTATGCGCACCGGCGACCTGGAATTGTTCACCATGAACATCGACGGCACGGGCCTGAAGCAAATCACCAGCGACCTGGGCTATGACGGCGGTGCGTGGTTTTCGCCCGACGGCTCTAAAATTGTGTGGCGTGCTTCGCGGCCCAAGACCGATCAGGAAGTGAAAGAATACAAAGACCTGCTGGCGCAGGGTCTCGTGATGCCCACCAATATGGAAGTGTTTGTGGCCGATGCCGACGGTTCTAATGTAGAGCAAATCACCAATCTGGGTCAGGCCAACTGGGCACCCAACTTCACGCCCGACGGCAAGCGCATCATTTTTGCCTCCAACCACGAGTACAAGCGCGGCTTCCCGTTCAATATGTACCTGATTAATCTGGACGGCACCGGGCTGAAGAAAATCTCCCGCGACCGGGGCTTTGACGCCTTCCCGATGTTTTCGCCCGACGGCAAGAAAATCCTGTTTTCTTCCAACCGCAATAATGGCGGCACCAACGACACCAACGTGTTTATCGCGGATTGGGTGGAGTAAGTAGAAAGTAATCAGTAGAAGGTAGAAAGACTTGCAGGTTGCGGTGCATTTTCCGGAAAATGCACTGCAACTTTTTATTTTCGCGGCTATGCGTGCCTATCTCCTCGTTGCCCTTGGTGGTGCCATTGGCTCGGTGTTGCGCTACGGCGTGTCGCTGGCCGTGCCGAAATCGCACCCAAATGCGTTTCCGTGGGCTACGCTGCTGGCAAATCTGCTGGGTTGCTTTCTGATTGGTATCCTGGCCGGCGCGCTTTCCAAAAGCAACTGGCTGGAACAAACCGGCTGGCTGCTCTTGGCAACAGGGCTTTGCGGCGGCTTTACCACGTTTTCTACTTTTGCGCTGGAAAATGTACAGTTTCTGCGCGGGCAGCTCTTGTGGATGAGCGTTTTGTACCTCTGCACATCCGTCGTTGGTGGAATCTTATTGTGTGCGCTCGGCTACCGGCTTTTTGCCGCCTCTTAAAATGTTTCGGTTCTTTGAACGTTTAAAGGCCCTGACTAACATTGGGTCGCGAAGCGACCAACCCTGCAACAGATTTCATGGTCTAACGTAGAGACCCGTAAAGACAAGGCATAGGTAGAGACAAGGCATGCCTTGTCTCTACAAAAATCTCATCCCTCATCCCTCATCCCTGACCTTCATGCGAGCACTTTGGCGCGACCTGCAACACCTGATTCAGACCTACCGGGGCGAGCGTCCGCTGGTGGAGTTTTTGAAAGGTTATTTTAAACAAAACAGCCGCCTCGGCAGCCGCGACCGGAAGGTGATTACCGAAGCGGTTTTCTCGTGGTACCGCGCGGCCGACGGGTTTGAAGAAAGTCTTTCTTTTGAGGAGAAGATGATGGCCTGCATCCGCTTGTGTGGCACGGAGCCAAAGCTTTCCATGCTGTTGCCGGACGCAGCCTTTTTTCCGGAAAAGGCGCTTGCAGAACGGCTCAAATCAGCACAAGAGGAAGGTTTTAAAATAGAAAAACTATTGCCGGAAGACGTTCTTTTTTCGGAAGGCACTTCCCGCGAAGACTGGACTTTTTCGTTGTTGAAACAGCCGCGCTTGTTTGTGCGGCTGCGGCCCGGCGCAGACCGAAAAACGCTTTTCAATACCCTGGAAAAAGCAGGCGTTTCTTACGAAGAAAGTTTTCCGGGTTGCATTGCCCTGCCCGCCAACACCCCGCTGCATACCCTGTGGCCACAGGCTGCTTATACCGTTCAGGACTGGGGCTCGCAGCAGATTTGTGGTTTTTTGAAGCCGCAGAAAGGCGAAGCCTGGTGGGATACCTGCGCGGGTGGTGGCGGCAAGTCGTTGTTTTTAAAAGATGCTTTTCCGCAACTCAAACTGCTTTCTTCCGACATCCGGCCGGGCGCACTGCGGGCACTGGAAACGCGGTTTAAAGAAGCCGGCCAAAAGCCGCCGCAAACGCGCGTGCTGGATGCTTCTAACGCGGCGGCACTCTCTTCGCAAATGGGGGCTGAAACCTTTGACGCAGTGGTGTGCGACGTGCCGTGTAGCGGCTCCGGAACGTGGGCACGGACGCCGGAAATGCGGCATTTTTTCCGGAAAGAAAGCCTCCAGGAATTATCCACGCTGCAAACCCGTATTGCCCAAAACAGCGCGCGGCACCTGAAACCCGGTGGCCGTTTAATTTACGCCACCTGCTCGGTATTTTGGGAGGAAAATGAAGGCGTGGTGGAGGCTTTGATTTCCGGAAATAGCAGCCTTATTTTGGAGGAAAGGTCTTTACAAAACGGCATTCCCCACAACGGCGACAGCCTTTTTGCGGCGGTGCTGCGGAAAAATTAACTTGGCTGACAAGAGCTATGATATGCCTTCCCTGACAATAAATTTTCCGAAAATTGTCTCTTAGCTTAACCCTGTACTCCCCTTTGGAGACGATGCATGCATCGTCTCTACCTACCTCCTAATCCCTTTTCATGCCTACTTATCTGGATTTTTTCGGGGACCTACGCGCCCGTTTGCAACCGCTCTACGACGCTGAGGAAGCCGCCGCAATTGCCAAATTGTTTTTAGAAAACGCTACCGGTTTTTCCTATACGCAGGCGCTGGCCCGAAACCCGGAAATCCCGATGGTGACGGCGAAGATGATTGACGAGGCAACGACGCAACTGGCCAAGGGAAAGCCGGTTCAGCACGTACTGGGGCGAACACGTTTTTTAGGCCGTTCGTTTCGCTGCGATGCACGGGCGTTGATTCCCCGGCCCGAGACGGAGGAACTGGTGAGCTGGATTTTGAAAGATTTTTCCGGAAATACAGGGCTTCAAATCCTGGACGTCGGAACCGGAACGGGGTGTATTGCGGTGAGTCTGGCGCTGGAACTGCCGGGCGCAGCAGTTACGGCGCTAGATCTCTCCCCGGATGCGCTGGCGCTGGCACGAATCAACGCCGAAGCATTGGGTGCAAGCGTAATTTTCCGGCAGGGTGATTTTCTTTCCGGAAACAGAGAGCTTTTTTCACCGCAAACGTTTGATGTCATCGTTTCCAACCCGCCGTACATCCCCCAGAAAGAGGCCGAAAACCTGCACCGGAATGTGCGCGATTATGAGCCGCACCTGGCGCTTTTTGTGCCGGATAAGGATGCCTTGATTTTCTACCGTGCGCTGGCGGAAGCAAGAGTTTTGCTTAAAGAAAATGGCGTGATGTACTGCGAAACCCACCGCGATCTGGCGGAAGAAACCGCAGCGCTTTTCTGGGAAGCCGGTTTCCGGAATGTGGAAGTCCGGGAGGATATTTTTGGCGCACCGCGTATGGTTCGGGCAGGGTTGTAGGTGCGGTTCTTCAGGCAAATATTTCCGGAAAATAAAGACACCCGTCAGGTTTCAAAAACCTGACGGGTGTCTTTATTCGCGTGAGGCCCTTCGACAAGCTCCCGATGACCTTCGACAAGCTCCCGGTGACGGCCGAAAGCCCTGCCCGAAGGGACACGCCCTTGAGAGCCAAAAGATGATAGATAAAAGACAAAAAAGAGAAACGCAGGCTTCTTCTCCAATTGACGGTTTATTTCCTCGTGGCTATACTTTTATAAAAGCTATTCGCGTTCCCTTTTTAAACCACTTCCTTTCTCATGTCGCTGCTCAAAGACAACCTGTATTTTAAAATTGGGGCCATTGTTTTTATCGCCTTGCTGCTGCTCATTCCAACGGTGATGATTCAGTCATTGATTCAGGAGCGGGAAAGTTATCAGTCGGAGGCGGTGCACGAGGTGTCGTCGAAATGGGGCGAACAACAAACAGTTTCCGGCCCATTTCTGGAGATTCCCTACCGCCGGTTTGTGCGGGAATTGCAGGCCGACTCGACGCAAAAGATTGTGGAAGTACGCGAGCATATTTATGTGTTGCCGGAGCAGCTTTCTATTACCGGCGCGATGAAGCCCGAGGCACGCCACCGCGGTATTTATGAAGTGGTGCTTTATGAAACGGCTTTGCAGGTTAAAGGGCGCTTTGGAACGCTGCCGCTGACGGAGCTGGAAATTCCGCGGGAAAACATCCTGTTTGATAAGGCACATCTGGTGGTGGGCATCAGCGATATGCGCGGCATTGAAAAAGAAACGCCCTTGCGCTGGAACGGGCAGCCGTTTGACTTTAATCCCGGAACGGTAACCGACGATGTGGTGGCCTCGGGCGTGAGTGTGCCGCTACCTGTAAAGGCCGACAGCAGTAGCAACGAGTTTTCGTTTTCGCTCGCGCTGAAAGGCAGTCAGTATCTGCATTTTTTGCCGGTGGGCAAGGTGACGGATGTGCGTATTGCATCCGACTGGGCCAATCCAAAATTCAACGGCTCGTTTCTGCCCGACGAAAAAACGGTTTCCGAAAAAGGCTTTGATGCGCACTGGAATGTGCTGCACCTGAACCGGAACTATCCGCAGGTGTGGGTGGGGCCGCAGCCGGAAATTCAGAATTCGGCTTTTGGGGTGGATCTGCTGTTGCCGGTGGACCGCTATCAGAAAACCTACCGGACGGTGCATTATGCGATTCTGTTTATTGGATTTACGTTCCTGACTTTTTTCTTTATTGAGATGCTCAACCGCGTGTTTATCCATCCGGTACAATACATTTTGGTGGGCATCGCGCTGGTGGTTTTTTATACGCTGCTGCTGTCCTTGTCGGAGCACATCGGGTTCAACACTGCCTTCGTGATTTCGGCCTTGGCAACGTTGGTTTTGGTCACCGGCTACGTGCGGGCCATTCTGAAATCCATGCGGCTGGCCTTGGTAGTAAGTAGGATCTTGCTGCTCCTCTATGCTTTTATTTTCATCATCATTCAGCTTCAGGACTATGCCCTGCTTTTTGGTTCCATCGGTTTGTTTGTGGTGCTGGCGGTGGTGATGTATCTGTCACGGCAGATTGATTGGTATGGGTTGGGCGGCAAAGCGAAGGAAACCGTTTCGGTTCCGGAAAATCCGCCCAAATCGTAGTTTCTTTTCCGGAAAAACAAAGACAGGCAGCCCGCTACAGGCTGCCTGTCTTTGGAAAATAGCTTTTTGTAAAACCGCTTTATTTCTGGGTTACATCCACGCTTACAGTTGTGGATTTGCCACTATTGTCGGATGATTTTGCAGGTGCGGTTGGCATCACAACCGTATATTTTCCGTTGCTTACAGTCACTTTCAGGTCAACAGCGCCGGCACCGGTAGATTCGTAATAATCGGTGTTTTTATTGGCGCGGAAGGATACCTGTGTTGCAGTCAGGTTGTCCACTGAGTCTTCGGCAATCACGCGGTAGATGCCGGCAACGGGCAGGTCGTTTCCGGAAAAAGTATAGACCACGCCGGCGCCGTCATCGCCTTTGATTCCCGATACAACAATCGTATTCTTGAGAATCTGAAAAGCAGAAAGTCCGCTGCCGTAGGTATAGGTGTCATCGCCTATTGTGATGGCATTGGTACGGGCAGGTGCCGGGTTGTTGTTATTGGTAGTATCGTCTTTTTTGCAGGAAGCAAATACGATTGCGAAAGCAGCGGCGCCGAGGAGCAGTTTTTTCATGGATGTGGGTGTGTGGAAAAAGGAAGCGCTGCCGGATTCAACAGCTCTGTGAAGATAAAATATTTTCTTTGAAAGCGATTTTTTCGTTTTTGAGAAAACAGAAGGCCCTCCAGACACGAAAAGCGCCTTGTCCAGAGACAAAGCGCTTTTCCAGGTCTTTAATTTTTCCGGGAAATTTCCGGAAATACGGCCCTTTTTCTTAGCCTTTCTTGGCAGTAGGAGCCGCGGTGGTAGTTGTTTTGGTTTTGTTGGAAGGGGTAGTCGAAACGGCATCGGCAATGTTGTCGTTGTCGCCTTCTACTTCCATCATTTTTTCCAGCTGACGCACCTGCTTTTTGAGGTCGTAAATGGTTTTGTACAGTTCATCCAGCTCGCTGCGGGTCGCTACCGGCACGTTGGCCAGAGCGCTCTCCATTTGCAGCTCCATGTCTTTTTTCAAGCGCATCTGCATGCTGCTCACTTCGGCCATTACTTCACTGTAGGCTTCGCTTTCAAACAGCTTTACGAAGGTTTTGTCGGAGATGGCCATCCACTCTTTGTAGAGGTCCATCATGGAAGTGATTTCCACGCCGTTCTGCACTTTCTGCGTCAGGGATTGGGCGAGTTCTTCCATTACTTTCTGGCCTTGCTCATACACCATGTATTGCATTTCGGCGTTCTTGATGTTGAACTGCACCATGCGGTTGGCGATGTCGTTCCACTCGGCGAGGCTCTTGGTCGCCTGGTTTGGCGTGGTCATCCGGGCCATCGGCGCGAAAGCGCTTTGCAGGTTGTTGTAGAAGCTGTTGTAGTTGCCCAGCATCGCGCCAAACATATCGCTGCCCGATGGGGTAAACTGACCCATCATGCCGCGCATCTGCTCTATTCCGTTGTTGGAAGCGGCGGTCCACTGCTTCATCATGTCCTGGAACATGCCGGAAGACTGCTGCATGTACTGACGCATGTTCTCGGGCATAAAGCCAAAGTACTGATCCATCAGCTCTTTATATTGACCCGGGTTCATCATTTTCCGGAAAACGTCCATGTTGAAGCTTTTGTCTTGCAGGCTTTTCATCATGGGCGCCCACAGCTGCGTAAAACGGGCAAAGCCGTCAGCGGTGTTCATCATGTTGCGATAAGCATCCTGTACGCCGCCGGTTTTAAAGCCAGCCTGCATGTTTTGCATTTGTTGGGTCATCAGCTCGTTCCACTGACCAAAAAAGTTAGTGAGTGGATTGCTGGTGGTATTCCAGTTGCTCATGTTCGCCATGTTGGCAAACGGGTTCATTTCCTGGAATGACTTCATCCAGTTCTGGAAAGCGTTGCCATTCTGGAAAGCGCTCTGCCACCCGTTCATGGCATTGCTCCACATTTGGGTGAAAGCTTCCATTGGATTGTTGGAAGTCGTGTTTTGAGCCGGCATACCAGACTTCATGAAATTCATATTCATGTCGTACATCTGACGCATCATGTTGGACTGCTTGTCCATCATGTTTTGGTAGGTGCCTTGTGCTTTTTCAGCGTTTTCTTTCAGTGTGTTACCGGCTTCGGTCATCTTTTCGGTTGTTTTGCCGAAAACAGATTTTTGGGTGTCGAGCCAGTTTTTATACCACTCACTGCCTTTCTCCATGGTTTCGGCCATAAAGTTGTTGCCGGCTGTGAGTTTTTTGGTGTTTTCTACCATCGTGTCCACCATGCTTTTCTGCGTGTTGAGCATGTTGTCCACCATTTGGGAAGTTTCAGTTGTCATATCAGGGGGAATTTTTTAAACGCTTTAAAAGGCCGGTATTAAAACATTTTTTTTAAGTGTTCCATTCGGCGGCGCAAAGGTAGCAAAAAAATAGCTTACATAGAAAGTTATCGGGAGGTTAAGCCTACTCTTTTTTTATATTTTCCGGTCGGCTGCAATTCAACGGGGTTCCTAAGGTGCATTATAAAAAAGAAACCGGTTCAAAATCTTCTTTTGGCTTAAAGACGAACAGGCTCCTGACACGTACAATTACGCAATTTTTACTTCCAACGAAAAAAGGTTCTTCAAAAATTTTTTTTTGCGAATAAATAGATTTTCTTTGTTAGTTCACAAACCGTTTGCATTATGAAGTCTATAAAACACTTAGGGTTTCTTTTTGGGCTGCTGGGCAGCGTAACCGTCTCTGCCCAATCGACGCTGAACAGCGCCGGTGGCAGTCAGGTAGTAGCAGGTATGATACACAGCTGGTCGGTAGGCGAAATGGCGGTTGTTAATACCGCTACTGCCGGTAACATCACCGTTACACACGGTGTTCAGCAACCTGTTAGCGGCCCGACAGCCATCAGCGACGCTGCCCTGCCCGGCCTTTTTGAGGTCTTTCCCAACCCCGCAACCGACGCCGTTCAGTTTCGCTATCAGTTTCCGAAAGCCGGCACGCTGGCCTGCACGCTGCTGGACGCGACCGGCAAAACTGTTTGGTCCAAGCGCTACGCCACCGCTACCGGAAATGGAACCGAAACCATTCCCCTCCAGGCCCTTGCAGCTGGAACCTACCTGCTTCAGGTGCAGCTAACAGACGCTGCCAGAAAGATTTCCGGAACCACCTACACCATTCAAAAAATTCAGTAAAAAACCTTCCATCTTCTTGAGTATGAAAAAGACTTTGATTCTCTTTGGCGCTTGCAGCCTGCTGACCCTTGGCACTTCTTACGCACAGGCACCGGCCAGGTTTAATTATCAGGGCATTGTTCGCGATGCCAGCGGCAATGCCATGACCAACCAGGCCGTTCGGCTTCGCATCAGCATTGTGGAAAACACCGCTACCGGCACGGTCGCCTACAGCGAAACGCAGACGGCTACCACAAACGGTTTTGGCCTTTACAATCTGGCTATCGGCAACGGCACCCCGATTACCGGTACGCTCGGCAACGTCAACTGGGCGTCCGGACCCAAGTTTATCCATGTGGAGATTGATGCGGCAGGCAGCACCAACTATGTGGACCTGGGCACTTCGCAGCTTTTGAGTGTACCATATGCGTTAAGCGCACCGGCCCCGATGCTGACCCTGACCGGAAATTCGCTTTCTGCAGGCGGCAACAGTATTACCTTACCTGCGCCCCCACCGCCCACGCTCACGCTCACGGGCAATGCGCTTTCGGCAGGTGGCAACAGTGTAACGCTTCCGGCGGCCACACCGCCTACCTTAACGCTGACTGGTAACACCCTCTCTGCCGGAGGCAACAGCGTGACCCTTCCATCCACATCCGCTCCGGTATTGACACTCACCGGGAACTCGCTTTCCGCCGGTGCCAACAGCGTAACGCTTCCTGCCCCCACACTAACCCTTTCCGGAAATTCCCTTTCCGCAGGCGGTAACAGTGTAACGCTTCCGGCAGCCACACCGCCCACGCTCACCCTCACGGGCAATGTGCTTTCGGCAGGTGGCAATAGTGTAACACTGCCTTCTGGCGGTGGCGGAACGATTAACGGAACAGCCAACTACGTGCCAAAATTCACTTCTGCTACGGCTATCGGCAACTCTTCCATTCTGGAAACCAGCGCCGGCAAAGTGGGAATTGGAACGACCACGCCCGCTGCGGCCAAAGTAGAAATCGCGACGACCGACACCATGGCGCTGCGCGTAACCGGCAACAGCGCTTCGGGTGCCAGCGATGGATTGATCAGTGTGAAATATACCGGAACCAGCACTGCCGGCGTGGGTCCTATGGGGATCACTGCAACGGCCCTTCCCAGCGCAACCACCGCATCTGGTATTGGCGTCATGGCCACGGCCGGATTGTTGGGCGTTTATGGCGTGGGCCAGGCCAACGTCACTACCGGAAATGTGTATGGGGTACGCGGTGAGGCCTACAGCGATGGCGCGGCGGTTGCGGTCTATGGCTCAGCGGATGGCTACACCACCACTGTTGGGGGCACCAAATATGGCGTCGTTGGCTTTGGTGAGGGCGGAACAACCAATATAGGTGTTTATGGTGGGGGCGGCACCACCGGAACTGCCAATTACGCCGGTTATTTTAACGGCGATGTAGAAGTTATCGGCGCTATCTCCAAATCTTCCGGAACGTTTAAAATTGACCATCCGCAAGATCCGGAAAATAAATACCTCTATCACTCTTTTGTGGAAAGCCCGGACATGATGAACGTCTATAACGGCAACATCACCACCGACGCCAATGGTTATGCTACCGTTACGCTGCCCGGCTATTTTGAATCCCTGAATAAGGATTTCCGGTATCAGCTGACGGTTGTCGGCGGCACGTTTGCCCAAGCCATCGTGAGCGAAAAAGTGAAAGGCAATACCTTCCAGATTCGCACCAACGTTCCGGGAACGGAAGTGAGCTGGCAGGTAACCGGTATCCGCAACGACGCCTATGCAAAAGCGCACCGCGTGCAGCCGGAAGTTGCCAAAGAAGCCCAAAACAAAGGCAAATACCTCAACCCGGTAGAGTTGGGTAAATCTGCTGATCTGCAAATCGGTCGGCTGGAAGTGGCCGCGCCGGTGAAAGCAACTCCGCGTAAGTAATACTAACCACCGGTATTTTCCGGAAATTAAAAAGCGCATCCTTTGCAGGAGGCGCTTTTTTGTTGGATATTGCAGCCACACTCTTTTCTTTCTAAAAAACCTTTTTCTATGCTCCAGGTTGGCGATCAGTTCAAACACGATTTTTCTTACACGCAGGAAGATGTAGACACCTACGCCCGCGTTTCCGGCGATGTAAATCCATTGCATATTGACGAGGCTGCCGGTGCGGCGTCTATGTTTGGCCGGCGGATTATTCACGGCTTTCTGGGTGCGTCGGTCTTCACCAAAATTTTCGGTGCTTTGTGGTATGCCGACGGCCATGTGTATATGAGTCAGAACATTAAATGGCTGCGCCCCATGTTCGTGGATACGCCCTACGAAGCGGTGGTAACCGTGAAAGAAATTTTTCCGGAAAAGGCCCGTATCCTCTACGACTGCGCCGTGTATGAAAAAGAAACCGGCGAACAGACGATTGCAGGCGAGGCCCTGCTGCTGAACAAGAAACAGTACAAATGGTAGCAATTTTCCGGAAATTTCCATAGTAAAAGCCCGGGACATGTGCGCGTGTTCCGGGCTTTTTTATGCAGTTATAAAGCAATATTCCCGCTATAGGTGCGTTTAGTGTCGCTGTAAAAGCCCCATTCCTTTGAAATACGGTTTCATTTTCGTTCTGACGCTGCTGATTTCGCTACAGTCCTCTGCACAACAAGGCTTTCCGAAGTATTATGAGTTGATTGCGCACTGGACCAAAGGGGATTCTGCGTTTCGGGCACAAGACTATAAAAAGGCCGGATTTTATTTTGAGAAAGCGGCTGAAATCCCGGTCGAGAAAGGAATTGACATGGACTATGCGGGGCTTCGCTACGGAGCTGCTGCGGCCTGGGCACTGGCGGGCAAACGCGCCAACGCTTTCCGGAACCTCCGGCTGATAACAACCCAAATGGCTTATTCAAATTGGCAGCGCCTCACCGGGGAAAGCGCTTTTGCGGCCCTGCACACCGATAAACAATGGGCATCTGTAATCGATCGTGCCCGATCTAATGCCGACATTCAGGAACGCTATGAAGCTTTTGTAAAGCAACGAACCACTTTTAAAGGCAGCACCCCGGAGGTTCTTTTTGCGCCCCTTACGTCCAAAATGCGCGATTATGTAGCCAACGATTCGTTTCCGTTTCTTTCTATCAACCACGCCAATTTCCGGATTCATTTCCGGGGGGATTCTTACTCGGCGCAGCATTTAAATACTTTGAAGCAGCAGACCGACGTTGCACTACGGCGTATTCTATCGGTGTTGCAGGTAGCAGATTATCATAAAGGGGTACACCTCGTTCTGGTGGATTCAGCAGGTGAATTGCAAGCGCTTTCCGGAATGAAGGTGCAGGGCGGGCTGGCACTGCCCCAACACGATCTGGTTTTTATTTTGAACAATGGAAAACGGCAGATTCAGTTGAAGCATGAGGTTTTTCATTTCATCTCCAATGATGTATGGGGTCCCTGCAACTCGCGGCTTCTCAATGAAGGCAGCGCCGTTTTTGTCCAGAACGACTGCAATAACTACGACAATCCGGTGTACAGTATTACGGCGTATCTGTCAGGGAAGGGAAAACTGTTTCCACTTCAATCCCTTGTGAGCAATTTTGATCAATTAGCGGCAGAAAATGAAGTCATCGCCTATTATCAGAGCGCTGCAGTGTTCAAATACCTGTATGATACTTATGGCGTAGAAAAAATAAAGAGACTCTGGGTGAAAGGTTTTGACCAGTTCGAAAGCATTTATGGCATCGGACTGCCAGCACTTGAAAAAGCCCTTACCGGATACCTGTCCCAGATTCCGGCTCCGGAAAATATGGATTGGGAAACGCTGAGAAAAGAAGGCTGCTGAGAGAAACCCTTCTAGGCTCATGCATCTCTAAAACCGCCCCAATACCCCAACCGTAAAATGCCGCGGCAGGCCTGGCCGCCCGGCAACAGACAGATAAGAAGCATTTGCCAGATTGTTGCAGCGCACCTCAAAATGAATCGTTTGTTTTTTCAGCGGCAAAACATACGAAGCCGAGGCACTGTGCAACCAATATGCCGGAATCCAGGCGCTTTCGTCGGAGGTGATAAAACGGTAGCCGGTGTACACGCTGCCGGCATTTACCCGGATTTTTTTCCAGCTTAGCCAGGCGCTCACCCGCGCCGTTGTCAGCGGCGTGTGCGGAATCTGACAACCCACCGAGCCGTCGTTGGGCGCGGCGCTTTCCATCGTCCGGGCGCGGGTGTAGGTAAATCCGGGCCGCAGGCCAAAGGAAATTCCGGAAAATTGAGCCCCAAATTCGCCTTCCAGTTCCACGCCCTGGGTTTGCACCCGCGCAATATTGTGGGGCGTCCAGATGGCCCCGCCATACCATATAATCCAGTCCTGAATGTTGCGGTGAAAAGCGGTGGCATCCACGTATCCCTGCCAATGGGCTTTTCTCAACTCCTGTCGCGCTCCCAGCTCGCCACCCCACCCGATTTCCGGTTTCAATGCTGCATTTCCACCCGGGAAATAATACAGTTCGGTGAGCGTAGGTGCGCGGTAGCTGCGCTGCACCGACGCGCGCAAAACTGTTTTGGGCAGGACGCGGAACAGCCCGTTTATGCCCGGCAAAAGCACCGTTTGGTCGTTGATGTGCTCGGTGCGCAGGACAACCGAAGCAGTGATTTTTTCGTTCCAGAAAAGATTTTCAGCCCCGATTCCCAAGCCAATCCGGGGTTGGTTGTAATGGTTGCCGCCCGTCTCGGCTGCTGAAAACTGCACCGGCAGATCTGCAAATACTTTTCCCCTTCCAAACCGGTACTGGTAGGCGGCTTTTCCGAAAAAAGTAGTGGTTTTGAGGCTACTTTTCAAGGCCGCATCGGGGTCGACGTAACGCAGACCTTCGTGCAGCGCAGCGGCGATAAAAGAATAAGAATGCCGTAATCCCGCCTTTTCGGCGCTCACGCGGATGCGCAAGGCTTCGTCTTCCTGATGCTTCCTGCTCTGGGTTTCAAACAACGCCGGCGGCAGGTCGCGCGCTGCTTTTTGAAGCCAAATATCCTGACGCAGCAGCCATCCGCGCCCCGCTTTTTGCCCGCCCTGCACCAGCATTCCATATTGCGCTGTTTGGGCATTGTCGATGTGTTTTGACGCTCCTTTTTCGTCCCGGTAATCAAAAGCATAATCGGCCCGGCTGCCAAAGGCGCGCAACCCCCAAAAGGCCTTTGGGCCGTTGTGTTTGAGCCCGATGGCACCGTTGAACAGGTTGAAAGAACCACTGCCCAACCCCGCAAAGCCGTTCCCGCCCCGATTTTCCGGAAATCGGGGCGGTTCATTTTGGAGTTGTAAAAGCCCGCCCACATTGCCGCTGCCCCAGAGCGCCGGTGCGCCGCCCGGAACCAGGGTAATATTTTGAAACAATCCCGATTGCAACAAAGAAATGTCGGTCAGTCCCATCGCTGGATTCTGGATGGGCACGCCTTCCCACAACACCACCGACTGCGCCGCCGAAGCCCCGCGAATGCTTAAAGTGGCCGGTCCGTTCACGCCGGTGGTGCGAATAAAAACCGGCAGATTTTCCGTCAGGATGCGGCTTAAATCTGTGAAGACGGGCCGCAGCAATTGGGTGCTGTCGAGCGTGAGGGTTTTCATCCCGCTGATGCCCGGGGAGAGCGGTTTCAGGATGCGTTTTCCGGAAATAATCTGCTCCGAAAGCGTGTCGCTCAGCTGTGCCCGTGCCGCAATGGGCAGTAGGAAAAGCAGCAACAGGTTTCGGATGTTCATTTTTAGCGAAAAAACAGCGCAAATTTCCGGAAAATGCGTGAGCGCTTTCGGAACTCGTCTTTGGCGGGACACGCCCCAATATTTACTGTCTATAAAAACAGAAACGAACTCGGGCCCACGCCGGTTTTCCAGCGTTTAATCAAATTTCCGGAAGGAGAGTACACCAGCACTTCGCCGCGCTGAATAAAGCCTTTCGGGTCGCCGATAAAGACGTTGCCGGTGCCCGGCTGAATGCCCAAAGCCCAGAAATACTGCAAAATACCGGAAACTACGAAGGGGGTTTGCGGCTGGGAAGTAGCACTAACAGGCATCCGGAAAACACCGCTCTGCCCCGCCCCGCCGCTGTAATCCACACTCAACCAATAGAGCGTGTCGCGACTTTGGTTAAAGCAGGGTTTTATGACTTCCTTGCCCGCCGGAAAATCATACTGCGCCAGAACAGCTTTGGTCTGCGGATTGAGACAGGTGATTGCTGGTGCTACGCCCTGCGGATCGTTTCCGGAAATCACCCATAGGTTTTGGGCTTTGTCGGCAATGACGGTTTGCGGCGCGCGGCGGTTCAGGTAGATGGAATCGGTTATCTGCGCCGTCGACGGGTTGATGCGATATAAATAGCTATTGCCCGTGTCCCAGGCGGCTACATACAACTGGCCGTTGTGGAGCAACATGCCTTCCGGATTTTTATACGGCAGAAACACCGTGTCGGTCACCGTGTAGGAAGCCAGATCCAGCACAAAAACGCGGTTGCTGAAAATAGAGGAAACGTAGGCACGATTGCCGCCCGTGGGCACCAGATAGCGCGGCTTGGCCACCGGAATGGTGTGTTGCAGCCGGTAGTCGGATGCGTTGACAAAATAAATCCTGTCGGAGTTGTTGATGCACAAGGCAAGTTCATTTGCCACCGGCGTGATGCTTTGGAAAATATCGCCCAGCTGCTGTCCATTCACGGCATAAAATACATCTTCGGCGGCGCTTTGCGCTGTATCGGCAGGCAGTTTGGAGAGCGCGCTGTTGCCGTTGCCCAGGCTGCCTTCACACACCACCAGCACGTCGCCGCTTCCGGAGGGCGTTACCGGCCCCGAAGGCGATGCTTCCGGACCTTTACAACCCACGCCCAGCAAGGCAGCCAGCAGGATTACTGCACCAAAACTTTTTCGCGCCATACGTCGCCCTCACGGGTTTGAAGCTCAATAAAATAAAGGCCTTTTGGCAGGGCAGAAACTGGAATCTGTACGGTTTCCGTTGCCTCGCCGGAGGCGATTTGTTTTCCTTCCAGGCTCCGGAGGTTATAATGAAAATCTTTTCCGGAAAGTTCAACCCCAAGATAGCTGGTAGCGGGATTCGGCGCGATGCGCACGGCTGCTGCCAGGCTCGTGTTTCCTATGCCCTGCGAGGTGATATCGTTTAAAACCGCCACCGCGTCCAAATCAAAACCGCCGGTTGGAAATGCGGTAGGGAACGGGTCGTTGATGGGGCGGCCCTGGGCATCGCGGCTACCTTCCGGGCCTACGCTGCCGATGACATCCACCAGGCGCACGTGGGTAATCCGGCTTTTGTTGAGCAACGGATTAGTGGGCAGATCCGACAGGTCAAACGGCGTGCCAAAACCGCTCCGGTACGTCCCGGCGAGATTGTGGTATTTCCGGCAATCGAGATATACGCCTGCACCGGGAACCTGCGAAGCCGTGTCGGCCAGCGACTGCGCCGGAAACCGGAAATAATGATCTCCATCAGAGCTTACTTCCACAAAAGCCAGTTCCAGAAACGCTTCGTCGGGGTTGGCGGGATTGGCAAAACCGTTTTCAAACACTGCAAAATCGGCACCCGGCCCGTCGGCAATGGGCGTGGCAAACTGAAGCACCGCTACCCCACTGTCGCCAAGGCTCACCGTGAAGCTGTTGGGAGTCCCGGTTGCGTCGCTGTCTTGCCCCCAGCCCACAGTGCCGGCATTTTTATCGCGGATGTCTTTGTAGCCGCGCGCGACGCTGCACTGCGTAGCCCAGCCTTTTATCAGCGAACTGGTTGCCGCAACGGCGGTGCTACCCGGTTGTCCGGCCTGCGGCGCAAACTGTGCCTTCGCGTTGCAAAACGGGAAGGCGGCAAGGAAAAGGAAAATCTTTTTCAAACCCAAAGTACTTAAAAATTAAAAATAGCGACTTGTCAAGTCCATCGGCAGGTTAACCGAGGACTTAACAAGTCGCTCGCGATTAAGGCTTCACAAAACGGTGGGTGGCCACGCCTTCCTTGCCTTGCACCAATAGCTGATACGTTCCGGCAGGCAGGTTGCCAATGGCGAGGGTAGTTTTCACTTCAGTAGGCTGCACCGAAAGCACCATTTTTCCGGAAATATCCACTACAGAAATGCGCGCCGGAACGCCGGCAGCGGCTTCTACGGTGATGTTTTCAACCGCCGGATTGGGATAAACTTTCAGCGCTGCAACGGCACTGTTGTCCACCCCAAGGGTTTCGTTGGTCGTGAAATTATCCAGGCAGAAATAAGCCGGTGTGTTGAGGCCCCACGGACCGGAATCCGAAGAGCGCAGTTGGATATGGAGGCTGTCCACACGGCCCAGGCTGGTGAGCGACACCCATTTCCAGTCTTTCACAATATAATCAGCGGCACTATTGGCGGCGCGGTAATCGGCGAGGTAAAACTCCACGCTATCGGTTGTGAGCGCACCGTTGCGATAGCCCCGGAAAATCATCTTGTAATAATCCGGATAAGTGCCCTGCGGCAGGCCGGAATTGGTGCCGGTGGTATCACCGAATTTTTTGGCAAAACCATCGCCGTTCAGCATGCTGTAATACGCATAGTTGTTGTTGGTTACATACAACCCGCTTACGCCGCTGCCCTGCGCCGCGCCGGTAAGGCGAATGATGTTTTCCGAACCATAGGCCACCACGTAGTTAGTTCCGGAAAAAGCAGCGCCGGGCCGCGCGTTGTACTCGCCAGAGTAGCCCGCGGTAGTCGAGTCCTTAATGTTGGAATACGCAAATCCGTATGACCAGTAGGAATAGCCAGAAGACGTGTCATATACCGTTGGGAAATACGCCAGGCCACTGCTAAAGCCCACATCGGTGCCGGGCGCACTGTAATTAATGTAAGCAGTATCAGTTCCGGGAAGGGTCAGGTTCTCGAAATCGGCCACCGTTTGGGCGGTTGCGGAAAAAGAGGCGGCGGCGAGCAGGCCGGCAGCGAGGAGTACAGAATTGCGCATGGGCATTTTTTGGGAAAAAAGAGGTTTCAAAGCGTTGATTGCCTTGCCACTTTTCCGGAAACGCGAAGCCCTGCAAAGACCCGGGAGATGCCGACACGGCGCTCCCGATACGGGTCTGTGCCGGCGCTTTTAGTCCCGAAAGCAGCGCAGCGGTTGTTGTGCATCAGGCAGGTCTTCTGACTCGTTCCGGGGTTTCTCTTTCGCCTTCCCACCCTTTCCGGGGCAGTGGCTTTTATGGAGATAGAAAACCCTTTTTTTGGAACTTACAGCAGCGGGTACTGTTCCGGAATTACACCGGATTCCCTTTTCATCCAACCCGAAGGCCGGAACCAAATGCTGCGCGAAAGTACGGGAATAATTTCTCAATTTGAAAATGGCTCAATGACTCAATGGTATTCAGGCATTGATAACTGTTTATGCTTCTGCTGCTATCTGAATACCGAATTTCTCTTTTTTTAGTGCCGATTTTTGGCCCTTGTTTCGCCTTGTTTTGTCACCCCGCCGAGAGGTAGGATCTTAGCATAACACCACAGACCTCTTTTTCTCAGATTCCGCCCTTGGCGGAATGACAAAAAATACTGGGGATGTTTCTACAGACAAAAATCAGAGCGCCTTTTCCCATTGAGCCATTGAGAAATTGAGCCATTGAGAAATTACCCTCGCTGCCGCTGCGCTTCGTAGAGAATAATACTCGCCGCCACGCTCACATTCAGCGAATCGAAGCCGCCGGCCATGGGGATACGAATCAGCGCATCGGCGCTTTTGAGCACCTCTTTAGAAACACCGCTGCCTTCCTCCCCCATCACAATGCAGCAAGGGCCGGAAAAATCGGCCTCCGGAAGCGGAATGCTGCCTTTCATCTGCGTCCCGAATACGCTCACGCCGTTGAGCCGGAGCGCCTCAATCGTTTTCGGAACCGTCGGCACCCGCACGAGTAGAATTTGCCGCAGCGCACCTGCCGACGTCTTCACGGCGTCTTCCGTAAGCGTGGCCCCGGAGGCAGTGGGAAGAATAATCGCCTGCGCGCCGAGGCACAAGGCCGAGCGGGCAATAGCACCGATATTCCGGACGTCTGTCACGCCATCCAGCAACAGGAAAAGCGGCGTTTCGCCTTGGGCCACCACGTGGTCAATCGCATCCTGAAGCTCAATGTAATTCAACACACCACCGACGGCCACCACGCCCTGATGCTGCGCTTTAGTAAGCTGCGACAGTTTCTCCACCGGCACCAGCGCAATGGGAATATTGCGGCCATTGGCGGCGCGTTTCAGGTCGGAGATTTCCGGACCGGCAGCCGAGCGCAGCACGTATAATTTTTCAATGGCTTCTCCCCCCACAATGGCTTCCATCACGGGTTTGCGGCCAATGATCAGGGGCAGCGACGGACGACGATACGGCTTCATAGGCGCAAAAGTAGCGTTGCCAGTTTCGTTGAGATTCCTTTTTAGAAAGAATGTGTTGGAGAAAAAAAAGAACGCGCCCGAAAAAGAAAGAACGCGCCTTTTGGCGCGTTCCTACAGGGTTGATTTCCGG
>JAEWBT010000135.1 GCA_023391015.1 Bacteroidota bacterium | reverse complement strand
CTACATGGATTATGTGGATGATGCAGCTATGATGCTGTTCACCAAAGGACAGGCTGCACGGATGCAGTATTATACCTCTCCGGGCCGCGAATCCTACTCGCTGACGCAGCAGGTGCCGCAGGGCGTTTCCACCCCTGCTGCCCCCGAAGGCCGGCTGGTGTCGGTTATCCCCAACCCCAATTCCGGAAATTTCCGGGTTTTGAATAACAGCAGCCAGCCTCTTTCCGGCCTGACTGTAGTGGATATGACCGGGCGCGCGGTGTATCAATCTCCCACCGCCATTCCCGCGCAGGAAACCCAACCCATTGCCCTGCCCGCGCTTTCAAAAGGTATTTATTTCCTGAGCGGAACGCTGGGGGGCGAAACCTTTACCCAGAAGATTGTTCTTCAATAACCAAAAGACTTTTATCATGATCCCTTCTCCCCTGCAAACGCTCCTCGAAACTGCTCCCAAAGACCTGCAACCCATCGTAGCAAAGGTGGCAGCGGGCGAGCGCATCAGCGACGCGGAAGGGCTCTTGCTTTTTGAGAAAGGAGAACTGGGATTTGTAGGCGCGCTGGCCGATTTTATCCGCCGGAAGCTACACGGCAACAAGGTGTATTTCAACAAGAATTTCCACATCGAGCCTACCAATGTCTGCATTTTCACCTGTCATTTCTGCTCGTATTCCCGCAAATACAAACACCGCGACGCGGGCTGGGAGCTAAGCTTGGAGCAGATGATGGACATCGTGCGCAGCTTCGACGACAAACCGGTAACGGAAGTCCACATTGTGGGCGGCGTACACCCCAAGATGAATCTGGAATTTTTCTGTGAATTGCTCCGGAAGATTCACGCGCACCGCCCGGAACTGCATCTGAAAGGCTTTACCGCTGTGGAGCTGGATTATATGTTCCGCAAGGCGCACCTCACGCGCGAAGAAGGGTTGAAAGCCTTGCGTGATGCCGGTTTGCAGTCGTTGCCGGGCGGCGGAGCGGAGATTTTTCACCCTGACGTGCGCGCCGAAATTTGCCCCGATAAAGTGGACGGCGAAGGCTGGCTGGATATTCACGGCACGGCCCACCGCCTGGGGATGCACACCAACGCCACGATGCTCTACGGCCATGTGGAAACCTACGCCCACCGCATTGACCACATGAGCAAGCTGCGCGCGTTGCAGGATGAAACCGGTGGATTCAACTGCTTTATTCCTTTAAAATTCCGGAACGGCGACAATGATATGAGCCATATTGCCGAGTCTTCGACGGTAGAAGACTTGCGGCTGTATGCTATCTCCCGGATTTATCTGGATAATTTCCGGAATTTAAAAGCCTACTGGCCGATGCTGGGTCGGCAAACGGCCCAACTCACGCTGGATTTTGGCGTGAACGACCTAGACGGAACGATTGATGATACTACCAAGATTTACAGCATGGCCGGCTCCGAAGAGCAAACGCCGAGCATGACCACCGAGCAACTGTGCGAGTTGATTTTTGCCGCCGGCAAAACGCCCGTGGAGCGCGATACGGTGTATAACGAGATAGAGACGTTTGTAGAAGCGTAAGAAGCATCCCAAAAACCACTTGGCATTTTGACCTTATCGTATATGATAGTCACTTTTTCGTAAGTGATAAGTACTTTATCGCATGTGATAGCTACTTTTTCACTTTGTATGGTTCCGAAACCATATATGATGGGTATTTTTGGGGTATGGATGCGTGTTTTTTAGAGCGCGTATGGCCTTTTTACGAACAGGCAACGTGTTATTGAACCCGTATCGCGGCATGCTGGACAAAACTCGTTTGTGTGTTGGATAGCTCTGGTTATATCTCCCCAACAGCAGGTCTTTTGTTGCATCCGGGTGGCGACTCCGCAGGACTGCTTTTATGCCGAAATAAAAAGTCCTTTTCAGCAACAGGCGCTGAAAAGGACTTTTTTAGTGTAGAAAAGAAAATTCCGGAATGCTTATTAATGCAACACCTGAACTTTCCGGATTTGCTGGGTGCTGCCCGATTGGATGCGCAGGAAATAGCTGCCGGTAGCCAGTTGGGACGTATTGAAGTCAAAACGGCCTTTGTTTCCGGAAATAGTACCTTCCTGAAGCAGTCGGCCCTGCAAATCATACAGCCCAATGCGGGTATCAGCATTGCTCTTTTCTACCTCCACCGAAAGCAAATTGCTGGCCGGGTTGGGATAGACCCGGATGGCTTTCAGATTCGCCACATCCTCTACCGCTGCTGGGTTTTCCAGGTCATAAAGCACCACATCATCAATAGCGCCTTCCAGCGGATTGCTGGTGGCAGCCTGATCGCTGAGCGTGAATTTGAGAGACGCTTCGTTAAAGGATGCGTTGATATAATCGCGCACGTTTAGCAAGCGCCGACGCCATTTGTGATCCGATTGACGGGTATAATCTACATAATTGGGAATGCCGCCGGGGCGCTGAATCTGCACGCGCCAGTAATCCGTCTTGGCGTTCAGGCCGCGGTCATTGCTAAACCAGCGGTAGTATTCCAAAACAGGCTTGGTGAGGCCCACCAGCGAAAACGCAGGAGAAATAACCGTTGTAGTGCCTTCGGTAACGCTGGAAAAATTAGCCGTAAAAAGACATTTATCGCCACCCGGCGTATGGTTGTTACCGGGCTGAATCAAAAGCGCCGGGAACCCAAATCCGGTTTGGTAGCTGGCAATAGGTTTGCCCCAGGTCCATTCGCCTGCAATGGCATTATCGAGCGGCAGTGTAACCTGCCAGCCGGCTGTGTCGGTTTCAAAATTCTGTGTCATCACCGCCTGAAGGCCCACGCCAAATTGATATGGCAAGGTGGCCTCGGCGCTGGAAAGCTCAGGCCGGAAGCCTTCGGGATAATAGGTAACATCCATCGGCGATAAGGCATTTTCTACACGGATGTAGTAATCCAGAATCGAACCGGCTGTCTGTGCCGGAATCTGCACGTTGAAGGCATTGCCGGTAAGGGCTATCTGAGCGCTGTCCCAGACCGGTGCACCCGCTTGGCGCACTTTATAGAACAGGGTTGCGCCGCCAAAGACGGCAGGCTGGGCCTGGGTGATGGTTCCGGCAAAAGAGATGGCCGTATTGGCAGGCTGGTGGGCAATTTCACTATGATCAACGGTAGCATACGCGCCTAAGTAGATGCCATGATTGGCAAAGGCCGTGATGATGTCGTTGAAGTGGGGCGTTCCGTTGGAAAGGTTGTTGTCATCATCGTCGGCCAGCAAGGCAGAGACGAGCACTTTCCGGTAAATGGCCGGCTCATTTCCGGCAAATCCGTCGGCCAGGCTGTAGAAAGATTCCACAAAAATGGGCCGCATGCTATCGGCATCGCCCAGGTAACGGGCTACATCCCACCAGGAGCCGGCAATCATCTCGCCGTCGGCGTGCACTTCGCCCCGGATATCAACCGGGATTTTTTTGGTTACGTTGTCGTAGCGCCGGATGACGCCACCGGCCACCGAGCCTTCGCCGATAACGGGGTGTTTGGTCAGCAGCATCGCCCACACGTCGGCATAGCCTTCGTTGAGCGCACCGTTATACATCCGGCCTGCGCCATACTGGCGATAGAATTTTTCATTGATGCCGTGGCCGTATTCGTGATAGATAATATCGGCATAACGGGCCATAGATTGGCAACCGCCACCGGCAGCAAAAAAGTTGATGGAATTACCGTTATAATAAGCGTTGCAGGTACCACTCGTCAGATCCACATTGGTGGGCAACTGAAAATCCATTCCGGTAAAAGAAGGCAGCTGCGACTTTACGAAATTGTGGATGCGGGTAACGTGGTAATAAGCGTTTTGATACACCTGGCTGTCGGTGCGGATGACCGTGCTGCCGCTGTTGGCCACGGTTACGGTCATTGATGGCGTTGCGCCTCCGCCAACGTTCACCTTCGACCACCGTCCCTGCAAAGGCAAGGTCAGGGTTTGCGGTGTGCTGATGCCCGTTCCGGCAACAAAGCCATTGTCATCGGTGTAGAGCGTGGCGGAGCCGGTTGGGATTGCCAAATCAGGAAAGACAAGCGTATCAATTGGGTCGGTTGGCAGAAGCGCTCTTGTTTTGCCTTTGATGGTGAGATTCAGGTCGTTGCGGGTACGGTTGTGGCGCAAGAGCAATTTTCCGGAAACCGCGCTGATGTAGCCTTCAAAATTGGCCGGCGTCTGGCCGTCTTCGCTTCGCCCGTCGGCAGTGAAGGGATAGGCAGGCTGGAGTTGGGAAATTCCTTTATCAGAGATTTCCGGCATCCACACCCAGTCAGGGCTTATCACCACATTTTGGATCACCTCACCGGCATATGGGCGGGCAGCAGCGGCAGCTTTAACGGCCTCAATTGTCAGTTGCGGCACAGCACCGGCAGCCGGACTTTCGGGAACGGCTACCTGAAGGCGCACGAGTGTGCCATCCTTGGCAAACTGAAACCGCAGGTGTGAAAACAATGCTTCGCGGCCTTCAATGCTGCGGCCAAAGTTGATATAAGTGAATTTTCCGGTTGTTACGTTGCTCACCACGGCCCATTCGGCAGGATCAATACCCGCTTCACGCAGGCGGCTGCTGATGAAAGTCTGCGCGCGCGCCAGCGGATCGGCACCGGGCAAGGTCATCGGCTTTCCGTAAGCGTCCATTCCGGAAATATCAAGGGTATGATTGGCATCCACCAGCCAGTTGGGAAGGGCTTTTTCGAAGGCGATGCGACCGGTTGTTTTGGTCGGCGCAGTGCGGGTTTGGGCAGTTGCGCCAATGGCAAATAAAAAGGCTGCCGGTAAAAGGAAAGTCTTTTTCAAACGAATGTTTTAAAGGGGGAGACTGTTTAAGGTCTGCGAATTTAAGATATATACAGTGCATTTTGGTTTAGGGTTTCTTAAAAGAAGAGAGAAATGACTCTTGTAACACAATATCAAAACCTTCTTAAAAAAAATCTTTCAAAGTCTTAAACCGGTGTAAACGCGCTTAGTCATAGCGAAACTAAACTCATTTTTAAAGACATGCGCTCCTTTACCTTCACCTCTCTTTTAGCAGCCACTTTGGCCTGCTCCCTGCTCTCCATCGGTTGCCGAAAAACCAATGACAACGACGCAGCAGAAGACACTGGTTATGCTACCGATTACGCCCGCTTTCAACGGCTTTCGGACAATGCCGAAGACCTGGCCGACAACGCCGCCCAGCCGACTAACAGCCTGCTGAAAACGACCAGTCAATGTGCCACGGTAACGCACGACACCATTAGCATCCCCCATGTCGTAACGGTTGATTTTGGCAGCACCAACTGCCTTTGCAAGGATGGAAAATACCGACGGGGCCAAATCATTATGCAGTACACCGGCCACTACGCCGATAGCGGCTATCAGCGCCAGATTTCTTTTAATCAGTATTTCGTCAATGACAACCAGTTGCTCGGCACCAAAAGTGTTACCAACATGGGCCGCAACGCAGCGGGTCAGACGTACTTCAGCGTTTCGGTAAACGGCTCTATGATCTTGGCAAACGGAAACGGTACGCGCACTTGGATCAGCGCCCGCAAGCGCACCTGGACTGCCGGTGAGGCCACAGCTGCCCGCGCTGACGACGAATATGATATCACCGGCAGCGGAACCCTTACGCGGGCGAACGGCAAGACTTTCAATATGGCCATCACCACCCCACTTCACCGCTCCCGCAGCTGCGATTGGATTCAGAGTGGTGTAATGGAGATTACTGCATCCGGCGGCGCAGTGCGCACCCTCGATTTTGGTACCGGCAGCTGCGACAGCACGGCTACCCTGAGCTGGAATGGCCGCACCCGTACGATCCAGCTTCCGTAGCCTTTTATTTCCGGAAAATCGTTTGAGAAATTCCGGAAAAATTGGTGAGTGCCAAGCACCGAAGAAGGGTTAGAAAACAAAAATCTACAGTGTTCTACAGACCGAAAGCTTCTTTTACTTTATCCACAAAATCAGTTTTTTCCCACGTAAAGAGTTCTACTTCCAGTTCTTTTTGCTCACCGCTGGCGCTTTTGAAAATTTTCTTGACGGTGCGGGGCGTGCGGCCCATGTGGCCGTAGGCGGCGCACTCAGAGTACATGGGTTGGCGGAGCTTCAGACGCTGCTCAATAAAGTAAGGACGCATATCAAACACCTGACTGATTTTCTCGGCGATTTCGCCATCGGTCAGGTTCACCTTCGCAGTGCCGTAGGTATTTACATACAAGCCCATCGGCTCGGCCACGCCAATGGCATAGCTCACCTGCACAAGCACTTCGGTGCAAAGACCGGCGGCCACCATGTTTTTAGCGATGTGGCGCGTGGCGTAGGCCGCCGAGCGGTCTACCTTGCTGGGGTCTTTTCCGGAAAAGGCGCCACCGCCGTGGGCACCCTTGCCGCCGTAGGTATCCACAATAATCTTGCGGCCCGTAAGACCCGTATCGCCGTGGGGACCACCAATCACAAACTTACCGGTCGGGTTGACGTGGTATTTAATATCGTCGTTAAAGAACGCTTTATATTGCGGATAGTCCTTCATCACACGCGGGATCAGGATGGCCTTCACGTCTTCGGTGATGCGGCGCTGCATTTCGGCCTCGTCGCCAAAATCATCGTGCTGCGTGGAGATCACAATGGTATCAATGCGCAACGGGGTGTTGTCATCACCATACTCCAGCGTTACCTGGCTTTTCGCATCGGGGCGCAGGTACGTCATTTCCGCCTTTTCCTTGCGGATTCCGGCCAGTTCGCGCAGCAGGGCGTGGCTCAGGTCGAGGGCGAGTGGCATGTAGTTGGCCGTTTCGGCGGTGGCATAGCCAAACATCATTCCCTGGTCGCCTGCGCCTTGTTCTTCCTTGCTTTTTTTGTCCACACCCTGATTGATATCGGGGCTTTGCTCGTGGATGGCCGAGAGCACACCGCAGGATTTGGCCTCAAACATATAGTCGCTGTGGGTGTAGCCGATTTTGGCAATCACGTCGCGGGCAATGGTGGGCACATCGATGTATGTGTTGGACTTTACCTCGCCGGCCAGCACCACCTGACCGGTAGTAACGAGGGTTTCGCAGGCTACTTTGGATTCGGGGTCCCAGGCCAGGAAGTTGTCAACGAGTGCGTCTGAAATCTGATCTGCGACTTTGTCGGGATGGCCTTCCGATACCGATTCGGAAGTAAAAAGGTAAGGCATACGGTTTTCGTTTTTACCCGTAGAAAAGCGGGGGTGGCGAAGGTAAGAGTTAGAATGGAGAAAGGCTTTGCGGAAAATAGTTGCGCATCCGTTTCAACGAAGCGACTCCCAAAGCACGGAATACCGCTTTACAGTTGGTCTTTTGCGGTTATCTGCCTGAGCATAACCGGCGCGCCGCTTAAATGGGAAAGCTCAAACTCATAGAGCCCTTCCTTACTGGTTGCCGAGGCAGCAATCAAACCGCCTATAAGTCCAAAAGCGACCGACGAAGCCACCACGACACCGGTATTAGGCGCAGATTGAATGGTTCCCCTGTAAAAATACGCGTTGTCTTTTTTGAGCAGTGGGTAGGTACCCGTGTTGGTGACGATAGCCGGTTTGCCGTCTACCACAACGGCGTAGGTGGCGGGTCGGTTCAGAAACGAAACACTACCCGTCTGAAGGTTTATAACCTTCACCTTGGTGAGTTGGTCACCCTTCCACTTGCCTTGCACACCAGCATCCGGAATTTGTTGCGCAAACGAAGCGTACGTTTTGTAAGTGCCGTCGCGAAGGGTATCCACCGTATAAACGGGTAACTGCGCTTTCTCAATTGAATCCAACTTGCCGAAGTCGGTTTGAGTAATGGCAAAAAGGGCGGTTTCCGGTGTTTTGGAAAGGTTTCCTGTAATGAAATCTACAATTGCGTCTGAGGCGTTATTTAAGAGCCGGTTCGTGACGTCCGCCATAGAGTTGTAGATGGCAACGGTCGTGTCCATTCGTCCAAGCCGATACAGCGAATCACCCTTCACGGTGTACAAATCAGCGAAAAGCACCGCCGTTCCGGTTTCCGACATACCAGTTACCTCTGAAAAAACGCCGTGGCGCAAGTGAAGCAGTAGTTCACCCGGTCCGGCATCGGGCGGCGCCACTTCACCGAGCAGCCGGGAAAGCTGAACCTGCAACGAGGGAACCGCGACCAGTCGGGTCGGCTTGTTGAAAGCTCCTTTTAACACCATGCCTAAAGCGGTCGTGTCGGGGCGGGCATCCAGCAGCCGGATGGTGCTGTAATTACTTTGCGCAACCTTACGGCTTATGTGGGGCAACTCAAAAGGAGTAGTAGCGGTTTGAGCCTTCGCCGGTTGCAGCCCTATAAGGGTTAACAGCAGTATTCCAGAAGTTTTAAAATTCATAAAAATTAGTTTTGAAACAGGTTCAAGAAATCCCAGGGTGCTGGAAGTCAGCTTTTTAAATCCGCACGCCCAGCCCAAAGAACATGATAAAAGAACCAAACGCCTGCCGGGCTGTGCCCTTATAAATCCGCAGGCCAGAGTAGCGGGCGTAATCGCCTTTAATGCCGCCTTCCAGAAACACGCGGTTGAAAGCCGTTACCTGTGCATCTACCTCCAGGCCCACGTTCCAGCCGCCTATTTGAAAGTGCGGGTCGTTGGCCTTGCCAAAAAGCGTGTTTTCCACGTGTGGCACCACCGGGCCAATGCCTGCTTTTCCAAGTACATCCAGCCGCAGATTGCCCCGCCGGGACTCCCACACCGGCAGTTGCTTCACGAAATTGATGAGAAAGAAATTCGCGCCGTTGTTGAGGTAATACCTAAAGCCGTTGGAGCGGTCAAAATACACAGCCGTATCCACCGAGCGGCCGTTGCCCAACTGGCCGGTAACACGCACGGTTTGGTCTTCGGAGATGATATACTTCGTGTGGTCAAAGTTGATTTCCACCCCCATACCGCGCTTTTTGTCGAACATCCAGCCGATGCGGTAGCTGTATTGCGGAATGGTGAGTTCCTGGTTGAAAATGCCTTTATCCCAGCCTTTAAAATCATGGCCCCGCACGTTGTGCAGCGTGTATTCGTAGCCAATCTCCGGCTGCGAAACATGAACGTCTGAAAGGGTGTAGGACTCGGCGTTGTAGCCCCAGGTGAGGTAGAAATAGTGGTTGCGCTCTTTCTTAATTTTAGGCGGGGTGGATTCCGGAAAATCCTGGGCCAGAGCAAGGTTGGAAAGGGCAAGAAGGGCGATGGCAAGCAGGTGTTTCAAAGGAAAGTGCTTTGTAAATGGGTTGGATAGGTCTTGCGGAAGTGCAGCCAGGCGGCACCTTTCCGGAAATCGTGCGCTTAAGAAAGCACTGTTTCTACTTCGTGGAAGCGAATGCCATGTTCCGCCAGCTTTTCCAAGACCGGCTCATAAATCTGCGGCATGTTGGGAATCTGCACGCCTTTGGGGTAATCGCCTGCGCCTTCTTCCAGAAGCATTTCGGCAAAAAGGGCCATGGGCATCCCCACGGTTTTGGCCATCGCGCTGAAGAGTTTGTCTTTGCCTTCCAGCGTCAGGGTGCTGATGATGCGGTGGCGGGTTCCAGCTTTGTGATACTCGGCGTCATGCACCATCACCACCAGGTCTTTATCTGCTTCGCCTAAAGCCCATTTTTCTTCCAGCAGCGGCAGAAAGGCTTCGGCCATCGTGGTAGCGCCTTCGGGAAGGGCTTTTTCGCTAAAAATGCCCAGCCAGCGCAGCATGGAAACCACCAGTTCTTTTTCCGGCGCGGATATGAATTTTTGAACGCCGCTCTCTAAATTTTCTTCTCCAATCACCGCGCGGCTTACGTCGGCAAAGGTTTTAACCCCCGGCGGCAGCGGTTTGCCTTCATCGGTCCAGCCCATGCCGATTACGGCGTCCCAGCCTTTGCAGAAATCGGGGTGGCGCAGGGTGGCGCGCATAAAAGTGGTGGCATCGGGCGTGTGGTACAGTTCCGGGTAGCGCGAAGAATCGCGGTTGGGATAAAAAGCCAGATTTCCGTAACCGTCAACCGGAATTTCGCCCGCATTTTCATAAAGCTTTTCATATGGTACAAACACTTCGGTTCCGGCTTCCTCGTAGCGCGCCCCACCCGTTCCGGCCAGCAGGATGTTGCGTGGGTTCCAGGCAATCTTGTAGTGCCACGGGTTGTCGTCGCTTTCGGGCGCCACCAGACCACCGCAGTAGCTTTTAAAAGAATCAATAACGCCGCCTTCGGCTTCCACACGGTGGGCAATTTGCGAAGCACTCATGTGATCTATACCGGGATCGAGGCCCATTTCGCAGAGGAAAAGCAGGCCTTTGGCGCGCGCTTCGTCGCCCAGAAGCAGCATTTCCGGCGAAGCGTAGGAAGATGTAATGATGTTTTTTCCAAAAAGAAGGCAGTCCTGCGCCAGCAGCGTATGCAGGTGGGCGGGCATGAGGCTCAGCACAATGTCGGCGGCTTCTACCAGCGGTTGGCGGGCGGTGGCGTCGGTAATGTCAATCACCTGGGCAATGCCGCGCGGGCGACCGGCGATTTTTTCTTCAATCGCTTGCAGGTTGCCGTCGATAATGGTAACCTGCCAGTTGTGGGTTTCGGCTTTTACGAGCAGGTAATGAATGAGATAGGTGGAAGATTTGCCGGCACCGGCAACCAGTATTTTTTTCATAGCCGGCGCGAAGGTAAGGCGGCAGGCAACAGTCGCACCCCGGCTGCCGGGCGCGTTTTTTTCCGGAAATGCAATGCTTTCCGGGGCCATTGGAGCAGCCCATAAAAGGCTGAAAGGCACTGCGGCACGTACCTAAACTTCCGGCGGGCTTTCAAATATTGTGTCCGGCGATTACTTTTAGCAACTCAATTTCTCTTTTTTATGATGACCGAATTTTCTGCCTCTTCCAACAACAACCTGATGCTGGAAGATACCGCCCGCATCCATCTGGCGGAGTCTGCCAAGTGGGGGCGTTTTCTTTCCATTGTGGCTTTTGTGATGATTGGCCTCATGGTGCTGGGCGCGCTGGCTATTATGGCGGTGGGCTCTACTTTGTTTAGTTCTATCCCCAACGGGCTGGGCACTGTTTCCGGTTTCGCTTTTGGATTTATCTACCTCATCATTGCGGCTATCTACCTGTATCCCACCATGAAGCTGCATAATTTCGCTAAAAACGCAAAGCTTGCGCTGGCCTCCAATAACAGTCAGCTGCTGACCGAGAGTCTGGGCAACCTCAGCAGCATCTTTAAGTTTTTTGGCATCGTCACTGCCATCGTATTGGGCATCTATGCCCTGTTTTTCGTGTTTGGCCTCCTGGCCGTAAGTGTTGGGCGATAAGCAACCCTTAAAACCGATTGGCTTCCGCCGGAGAAAAGATTTTTTTCTCCGGCGGAATCATTTTTGACAGCCGCTCTTGCATGACTGATTATGAGCAAAAAGCCCTGGCCGCGCTTCAGGTATGGGAGCAGGAGATGCAACGCAGCAGTGGCCTTGGCGAGCGCCTGGCGCGGGGCATTCAGACCCGTGTAAACCGGCTGATTCCGGAAAAAATTCACCGGACGATTACCACTGTTTTTAAAGGATTTACCGAAGCCGTTCTGACGGGCAGCAATTTTATCACCCGCAAACCGGTGATAGGGCTTTCGCTGGAAGAACGGGACGAAAAAGCCCGACGACGAGTCAAATTTTATAAGAACGCAGCGATGGCCGAAGGCGCGGCGACCGGCGCAGGCGGCATTCTCCTTGGCCTGGCCGACCTGCCGCTCTGGCTCACGCTGAAAACCAAAATGCTGTTTGACCTTGCTGCCCTTTATGGGATAGACACCAGCAAGCGCACCGAGCGGGTATTTATTCTCCGCGTGTTGATGCTGGGTTTTAGCAGCCGCAATTACCGGAAAAAGACTTTTGAGATGATGTATTCTGCCGACACCGAACCGATTGACTGGCGGCGGTTGCAACAAGAATACCGCGATTCGATTGATCTGCCCAAAATGCTGCAATTGGTTCCCGGCATTGGCGCTTTCGTGGGCGCAAGCGTGAACCTGCGCTTAACGGAAAAACTGGGCGAACTGGCCATTCAGGCGTTTCATAAACGGTTTTTGGAACGCCGTCCCACAACTACCGCAGCTTCTCATCAAAATAATCGGTGATTTTTTGCATCAGGTGGATGCGGTCTTTTCCGCGCACGTTGTGAGGATGACCGGGATACACAAAGTAATCCACCTGCACACCATTTTGCACACAGGAACGCAGGAAATTGATGCTGTGCTGCCACACCACCACGTCATCGTCGGTGCCGTGAATCAGCATTAAATCCCCTTTTAGGTTTTTCACTTTATTCCAAAGGCGGTTTTCCTCGTACCCGGCAGCGTTGTCCTGCGGCGCGTCCATGTAGCGCTCGGTGTACATGATTTCATACCATTTCCAATCCAGCACCGGACCGCCGGCCACGCCCGCCTTATAGGCACCCGGATGACGCAGCATCAGGCTCGTGGTCATAAAACCGCCAAAGCTCCAGCCGTGAACGCCCATCCGGGCGGTGTCTATAAAAGATTGTCCCCGTAAAAACGCGTTGCCTTGGAGCTGGTCTTCCATTTCCACCGTGCCCAAATTCCGGAAAACAGCGCTTTCAAAGGCCATTCCGCGGTTGGAGGAGCCGCGTCCGTCCATCGTAAACACCACATAGCCTTTCTGGGCCAAAAGCTCGTACCACAGATTTCCGGAAGCGGGCCAGCTGTTGCGAATCAACTGCACGTGCGGACCGTTGTAGAGGTAGGTAATGCTGGGATATTTCTTTGTGGAATCAAAGTTGGTGGGGAGAATCAGTTTGCCGTAGAGCGGCGTGCCGTCGGCGGCTTTCAGTGTCACTTCGCGTACCTGCGGCCGGTTGTACCCCACGAGCGGATCTTTGGCCACCAGCAGCGTTTCCGCCTTCGCCGTCGCGGTATTGATCAGGGAAATCACCCGCGGAATGGTGTTGCTGCTGTAAGTGTCGTAGATGTATTTACCATCTTCGGACGCAATGGCCGTGTGGGTGCCTGCGCCTTGGGTAATACGCCGCAGCTTGCCGGTTTTCCAGTTCACCGCATACACTTGTTTTTCCTTTGCGCCGTCTTTGGTTCCGGTAATAATCACCTCGCTTGTCGGTGCGTGGAAGCCCAAAACTTCGTTTACAAGCCAATCGCCTTTGGTGACAGGATTCAACAATTTTCCGGAAATATCGTAGCGGTAGAGGTGCATAAACCCGTCGCGCTGACTCCACCACAGAAACTCCTTGTCGCTGCCGGGCAGAAACTGCGCCGGGTGCTGCGGCTCCACATATTTATCGCTCTTTTCCTCAAACAAAGTTTTCACCGGATTGCCCGTCAGCGCGTCATACTGAATAAAACGCAGGTGGTTTTGGTCGCGGTTCAGGAGGCCTACAAAAATGTATTTTTCATCCGGGCTCCAGGTAACGGCGGTAAGGTATTGGTCTAACGGCTCGCCGGTTTGAAGCACCGTGGTGGTTTGGGTTTGGGGATGATACACCCGTAGCGTCACGTGGTGCGACGAATCGCCCGCCATCGGGTATTTCACGTTTTTAGACACCGCCGGTGTTTGGCTCCAGTCCACTACCGGATAATCTTTCACCATACTTTGGTCCATGCGGTAATAGGCCAGATGATTTCCTTTAGGAGAGAAAAACAGTCCGCCGTCAATGCCAAATTCGTTGCGGTGCACACTTTGGCCGTTGACGATGTTATAGGAACCGTCGTTTGTAACCTGCACCGTTCCGCCTTTGGTGGTCAGAAAAATATCGTTGTCCACCGTGTAGGCCACGTCGCCGGTGAGCGGCTGCACCTGAATATTGGCCGCGTTTTCCCGCAGTTCTTTCAGCTCCGCACGCATCGTTTCCGGCATCTGGATTTGGGCGAAATACACTTTGTTGCCCCGCACAAAATAGCCACGTCCATTCGGCAGCCAGCTCAGTTGCGGAAACGCTTTGAGTGTATCGCCGCCGAAGTAGCTTTTGTTGATTTGCGCCAGCGAAAACGTATCGCTTTTGCCGGTGGCCAGGTTGCGGCGCACCCACGTGTCTTTCCCGTCTTGCTTCACGCTGAATTGCAACAGAGGCATTCCGGAAACAAAGCCCACGCCGCGGATATTTTCTACCGCGAGGCTGGTAGCGAGGCCGGTTACGGCTTCGGCCATAGTGAAATTCCGGCTTTGGGCAAGGGCCAGCGTGGGCAGGCCCAGCAAAAGGGCGCAAAAAGACTTTTTCATGTAGAATCGCAAAGCTAAAACAAGTGCTTTTCGCCAAAAGGGGGATTTTAAAGAAGCCGTCCGCCGGAAATTTTCTTGTAGAGAAGCCCGACCCGGGCGTCTCCGGATTCCATCATGCGTTTAGAAAGACGCCCAAATTGGGCGTCTCTACAGCCCGGAAATCGTTTCCTTTAACTGCACCAGCCGCGTCAAAAGGCCTTCTAATTGGGCCAGCGGCAGCATATTCGCGCCGTCGCTTTTGGCGCAGGCCGGGTCGGGGTGGGTTTCAATAAAAAGACCATCGGCACCCACGGCTACGGCGGCGCGGGCAATGGTTTCAATCAGCTGCGGGTTGCCGCCGGTAACGCCGCTGCTTTGGTTGGGCTGTTGGAGCGAGTGGGTACAATCCATCACCGCCGGAACGCCAAAGGCCTGCATCGCCGGAATGCCCCGGTAGTCCACCACGAGGTCGGAGTAGCCAAAGGTGGTGCCGCGCTCGGTGAGGAGAATGCCGTCGTTGCCGCTTTGCCGGATTTTATCCACCGCAAAACCCATTGCTTCGGCGGACAGAAACTGCCCTTTTTTCACGTTCACGATCTTGCCGGTTTTTGCGGCGGCTACCAGAATATCGGTTTGGCGACAGAGGAAAGCCGGCACCTGAAGCACATCTACATATTCCGCCGCCATGTGCGCTTCAGAAGCGTCGTGGAAATCGGTAACTACCGGCACGCCGAAGGTGTCGCGCACTTTTGCCAGGATTTTCAATGCTTTTTCATCGCCAATGCCGGTAAACGAATCCAGCCGCGTGCGGTTGGCTTTCCGGTACGAGCCTTTGAAAATCAGCGGAATTTCCAGCCGCTGACAAATCCCGGAAATCTGCTCTGCTATGTTCATCACAATGGCCTCTCCTTCAATGGCGCAAGGGCCGGCCATGAGGAAGAGCTTTTTATCGGAATAATTCTGGGCAGCAAGAAGCGTTTGGAGTGCGGCGGAATTCATGGGGCGAAAATAGCGCTTCGCGCGTTGGACGGCGCGTTGCGCTGTTGGAGTTGCACGTTGGAACTTCGTGTTGGAGCCCTTCGGACGTTGGAACGTTCAATTTCAATAAAATTATTCAGACATTGTAAAAGCATTTTCCGGAAATAAAGAGATTGTGGGTGGAGCCCGCAAGGACGGAAAACGTAAACAAAGAAACCAACAGGCACTCAACCAACCCCATAAACCTTCTCAACCCATAAACCCATAAACCCATAAACCTTCTCAACCTATAAACTCATCAACCCAATAAAGCCATCAACCCTATAAACTTTATCAACGCCTCTCCAGAGGGCTTTAAAAATTTTACCTTCGCGCCGTGTTACTTCCTATTGCTGAGATTTTTCCCCTTTTAGAAGCGCCGCGCCGGATTGTGGTGGTGACTCATTACCGCCCCGACGGCGACGCGGTGGGCTCTACCCTGGGCCTGACGCACTACCTGCGCGCCTGCGGCCACACCGTGACGCCGGTCGTACCTTCGGAAATGCCGCCCTTTCTGGACTGGCTGCCCGGTGCCGGCGACGTGCTGAACTACGAAGCGCGCCCCCACCCTGTTTTGGCTGCGCTGGCCGAAGCGGAAGTCATTTTCTGCCTCGACCTCAACGACCTTTCCCGCACCCAAACGCTGGAAACGCCCCTGCGAGACGCCACCGCCCCACGCGTGCTCATTGACCACCACATGTTTCCGAAAGACGAGTTTTTCTGTGGCACTTCGCTGCCCGACAAAAGCTCTACCTGCGAAATGGTGTATGATTTTATCGTAGAACACGGCGGAGTGGACAAGATTAATCCGGAAATCGCACAGTGTATCTACACCGGCCTTTTGACCGACACCGGCGCGTTCCGGTTTCCGGCCACAACGGCGAGCGTGCACCGCGTGGTGGCTGATTTGAAAGACCGCGGACTGGAACACACGCCGATTCACGAAGCTATTTATGATTCTTGGACGCAAAGCCGGATGCGGTTTCTGGGCTTTGCCCTCGGCGAGCGAATGGAGATTTTCCCCAAACAAAAAAGCGGCCTGATTGCCATTTCCAAACGTGACGCGCAGCTATTCAACCTCGGCCCAGGCGACACGGAAGGATTGGTGAATTATCCGCTTTCCATTACCGGCATCCGGTTTTCGGTGCTGATAACGGAGCGACCGACTGAGGTGCGGATGAGTTTCCGGAGCAAGGGCGATTTTGACGTAAATGAATTTGCGCGCAAGCATTTTAACGGCGGCGGCCATTTCAACGCATCGGGCGGCAAGTCCAATCTGACCTTTGCCGAAACAGTTGCAAAATTTAAATCGCTTTTAAACCAGTACCACCCGGAATAAATCTATCCGGTTCGTTTCTTTACACTCCAGATGACTAAAACTTTTCTCCTGCTCACCGGCGCTGCGATGGCCCTGAGCCAGACGGCCTGCAACGCGCAAGCCAAATCCGGCGATTTCAAAAAATTGCCTTCTTCGCTTCAGTACAAAATCGTGAAGGACGCTCCGGGTCGCACCGCTCAGGTAGGCGACTATATGGAAGTGCACCTGACGAATTCTTTCAAAGGCAACCGCAAAACTGACACGGTTTTGTTTGATACCCGGAAGATGAACAACAATGCGCCGGTTCCGGTCATGGTGCAGGCTCCGGCTTTCGGCGGCGATATCTCCGAGGCGTTCACGCTCTTGAGCGAAGGCGATTCGGTGGTGTTGAAAACGCCGGTGGACAGCGTGCTGAAAATGGGCTTCCCGATGATGGAAGGCGTGGAAAAAGGCAAAGGCCAAACGCTGAACTACACCGTGAAAGTGGTGAAAGTGCGCACCCCTGCCGAGATGCAAAAGGAAACCGCAGAGAAATCGGCAGCGCAAAACGGCGTGGACGACAAGCTGATTACCGAGTACCTGGCTAAAAACAACATCAAAGCCCAAAAGACGGCTTCTGGTATTTACTACAAGATTGACAATCCGGGAAGCGGTGAGGCATTGAAGCCCGGTCAGCAAATCACAATGAATTACACCGGCAAGCTCTTGAACGGCACGCCGTTTGACTCTAATGTGGATCCGCAGTTTGGCCACGTGTCGCCGTTTGTGTTTGCCCTTGGAACGGGTCAGGTAATTCGCGGTTGGGACGAAGGCATTGCCTTGTTTAAAAAAGGTGGCAAGGGCGTGTTATACATTCCGTCGAGCCTGGCCTATGGCGAGCGTTCGCCCGGCCCGCAAATTCCGGCCAATTCCGTCCTGATTTTTGACGTGGAAGTGGTAGATGCCGGTGCGCCGGCCGCGCAGCCGCAAATGCCTGCCGGCCACAGCGAGCACGACGGACACAATCACTAAAAAATAAAAAAAGCGCCTTCGGGCGCTTTTTTTATTGCCAACAGCAAAAGGATTTAGGGGCTATTTTCCGGAAATTACCGGCTTTTCTAAGGCATCAGATGGATTGCCTGCATTCCGGTCCGGAACAAAACCTTCATAAGAACTGGCTTGATTTCTTTGACACAAGTAGATATTTCCGGAAAATATCTGCTTATGCATCGTAACCTAGAAGCTATTATTCATCCCCAAAAAACCAACGCGGTACTGAAGGCACTGGCAGAATTGCCCGATGTCATTCAACTTTCGGTGTTCCGGGCGACGTCCGTCAAACCGGCAGGGTTGGATGTCATTCACATTCAGGTACTGAACAGCGGAACAGACGCTGCGCTTTCCATTATCCGCGATGAAAGCGAAGACCAGTTTTTTTCTATCGCTACGGCCGAAACAGACGCTCTGATAAATGCCGCACACAGCAAACGCATTGAAGATGATGTAGATGAAGCCCTTTGGGAAGAAGTAGAAACCGGCCTGCGCCACAATAGTCGCCTGACGCCCAATTTTCTGTTGTTGATGGCGATCGGCGGCATCCTGGCGGCTACGGGTTTTGTAGCCGATGATCAGCTTCAGGTGATTGTTTTTATTGCAGCCGCCGTAATTGCCCCAGGCCTGGAACCGCTGGCTAAAATACCCCTGGGCATTGTCTTGAAACGCCGCCGGGCGCTCTTATATGGCCTTCGTTCTGCCCTCGTTGGCTATACAGTTATCCTTTTAGGCGCGATGGCTTCTTTTTTCATATTGCAGCTAACGGGAGACGGCACCGCCACACAGTTTCTGGAAGATTCTTTCACCAAAAGCATGCAGGAAACACTGCCCAAAGACTGGATTATCTCTGTTGCGGCGGCTTCTGCCAGCATTATCATGTATCTTTCCTATCGTCGTAATGTGATTGCCGGGCCTCTCATTGCGCTGGTGGCCATCCCGGCTACTTCCGCGATCGGCATTGCTTTGCTGATTGGCGAGTTTGCACTGGCCGGGCGCATAGCAGGCCGTCTGGGCACCGAGGTTGCCGTTACCATTGTTATAGGAATGCTCTTTATTCTGGCCAAGCAATGGTGGGTTCATAAGCGCAAGCCGCTGGTATAAGAAACGGCTTTTGCGGCGCTGCGTTCTACAACACGCTCCACCAAATAGCCCGCTCGCCCCATTTCCCCCACTCTTTCAGGCTGCTTTTCAGTGTCACGGCCAGGTTGGCGCGGTTGGTAGGCTTGGATTTTGTCGGTGGTAGTTTCAGGGTACTTTCATCGGGCTTTAACTCTTGAAAACTGGTGGCCATCCAGGTGGTTCCAAGCCTCGGCACGACGAGTTGCAGAATCATTCCGGGCAGTCCGCCAAATTGCTCCGGGCCGCCACTCACGGGTATTTCTTCGGCATAAAATGCTACGACATACACCGAATCACAAATGCGCGTTACGGCTTTGCGGCAATTGAAACCGGCAATGGTGCGCACCTCGCTGCCAATTTTCCAGGTGTAGTGCGGCAGGGCATCTTCAATGCGAAAGGCCTGCTCAAATACCTGTTTCTGGGCGGCGATATTTCCGGAACGGTAGTCCTGCAACACGCGGTTATCGGTGCCCGGCGGGGTATACCACTGCTGCTTTTCTTCATCGGCAGCGGGGATGGGTTCGTAGAGGCTCCGGGCCGTATCAAACGTGAGCGCGAAGTTGCTGGCCATGATTTTCGGAATGTCTTTTTTGGCCTCTTCAAACCAATCATAGCCTTCGTAGATCTGATGGACGTTCGTCTTGCGTTCAAACGTGACTTTTCCGGAAAAAAGGTGCTGGGCGTGCACCGTGGCAACGGTAGAAAGCAAAATCAGCGAGAAGACAAGGCGTTTCATCTGGATTTCGGTGTTGGATTAAGCAGGGAAATAAGAAGAATTCAGAGATAATCTGGGGTTTACGGACTGGTATTGGGCAGATTTTTCAAGAAAAAAGGTAGAGCATCCTCCTTTCCACACGTCGGAATATGTGGTTCCATATGTCGGAAGGTGTTCTCCCGTATGGGGGAAGGTGTTCTTCCATATGGTTGGTGTACAGGTTCAGCAGGTTTGCACGCCCGGTCTGGCTTTTCTTTTTAATCATCATCACTGTTACCCGCTCCCGGCGTGCTATTAAAATTCCAGATAAAACTCAGCATACCATAGCGGCGAATGGTGGTGTAGGCTTCTTCGGAGATAATCGTGTTGGTAACGGTGCGGTTGAAGCCCAGATTTTGGTCTAGAATGTCGAAAACCGAGAGGCGGATTTCGCCCACATCGCGTTTCAGGATTTTGCGCGAAAGCGCGGCGTTCCAAACCACCACGTTGTAATTACGGTCGGCCTCCGAAAGGCGCTCGCGCAGGTTGGCGTCCACCGAGTTGGTGAGGCGGATTTTCCAAAACAAAAGATTATCGGTAGAAAGCGTCACGCTTGTCGTCCAGTAGTTGGGCGCCAGGCGGGTCAGGGTGCTGTTGTTTTGGCGGTAATTGCCGTTGGCGCTGAGGGAAATCTCGTGGGTCATTTTGTTGTCCTTATCCCAGTCTTTACTCAGCCGGAAACCCAGTCCGTATTCCGTAGTGGTCGTTCGGTTATCCACCCCATTCACAAAGCCGTGATAGGTGTTGTAGGAAATATTTCCATTCACACTGGCATCCAGATCCAGCTTTTTGAGCTTGGTGCCGGTGCCGAAATAGCTCCAGAGGTTTTGGTTATTTCCGGAGTTAATGTATTGATACGTGCGGCGGCCCAGTTCATCAATATTCTGCGCCTGGTTGATGGCATCCTGCACCACCGTGTACCCGATGTTGGCGTAGGTATAGCTTCCGGAAAGGGCTTTGTAATTGTTGTAACCGAGATTGATATTGTGGGTAAACTCCTGCTTTAGGTCGGGATTGCCGATGGCTACGTTGAGCGGGTCGGTGTTTTGGCGGAAGGGCTGCAACTGCTCGATAGACGGCTGCCGCGTTTTACCACTGTAGTAAAACCGGACACTTTCCATCCGGCTGCGGTTCCACACAAAATTGGCCTGCGGTGCCCAGTTGAGATAGCTGCGGTTGAAGGGCGCGGCATTCCGGAAATAATCTTCCTGCCGGAAATCGGTGTGAAACACGCGCCCGCCCAGCCCGATGTTGAGCTTGGCCGTTACGTAGCGCAGCGTCAGTCCGCCTTTTTGGGTCAGCACGCGATAGGCATAATCGGAGCTAAAAAGCGAGTCGGGCGTGGCGCTGAAATCGCCGGTACCGGGCATTTTGTTGTAGGAGAAACGCGCCGACCGCGAGTTGGTCAATCCCGCGCCATAATTCAGGGCCAGAAACACTTTTTTGGAAAGCGGCTCGGTATAATTGGCATTTCCCCCCAGGCTGATGGCTTCGTCGTTGCGGGTTTTGTGCTGGATGGTGCTATCGGAAAAGCCTTTGTTGAAATAGGTATTGAAAGAGCGGAACATCGTCTCGGCATCGGTGTGGGTGATGTTGGTATTGGCATCCACCATCAAACTGCGCCCTTTTTTCCGGAATTTCTGCTGCCAGGAAAGGTTGGCTTTCCAGATCTGGCGACTGTTGTCGGTTGCCATGGTGCGGTCGTTTCGGTTCACAATGCTGCCGTCGCCGCCTTCGGTAAGGGTATGATAGATTTCATCCACCTGCCCGTTGCTGTTGTTTCCGGAAGCCGTCAGCAGCAGAGTCGTCAGCGAATCTTTCCGGAACGTGAACTTCCCACCACCCATCTGCCGGATGTTGCGGCTGGTTTGATTCCAGGTTTCTTTAGAGAAATAGGTAGAATCAGGCAATAGAAACTGGGTGGTTTGGCGGCCATCGCCTGCTACGTCCAGCTGCTGGGCTTTGTAGTTGGCGGTAAGTTCTTCTTTGCCATCGTTCCATTTGTTGGAATAGTGCCCGCCGCCGGCAATCACCTTGGGCAGTCCGCGACCATTATAGCCACCGCCGCGACCTTCCCAATCGCCGTTCCACTGGCCGGTTTCTTCATCAAAAGAAAAAGAATTGTCGGTGCCGCCATATTTGCTTTCGTCATTGTAGTCCAGTCCGGTTTGCGCCGTGGTGCTCAGAATGCCGTAGGCCGAGATTTTCCGCTTGCCTTTAAAAGCGTTGATCATGCCCTGGTTTTGGTAGTATTTGTCGGTGCCGCCACCAGCTTCCACCTTTCCAAAGTAGCCGCGCTTCATGGAGTCTTTGAGCTTCAGGTTGATGATTTTTTCGCGGATGCCATCGTCAATTCCGGTAAACGTGGCCGTCTCGGATTTCTTGTCATAGACCTGTACCGAAGACACCGCCTTGCTTTGCATGTTTTTGGTTACCACCGCCGGATCGTCGGAGAAAAACTCTTCGCCGTCCACCAATACTTTCTTCACCGTTTCGCCCTGCGCCGTGATTTTTCCGCTTTTATCCACCTGAATGCCAGGTAGTTTTTTCAACAGGTCTTCCACATTGGCCCCTTCGGCCACTTTAAACGAATCGGCTGCATATTCGGTGGTATCGCCCACAACTTTGATAGCGGCCATGCGGCGCTTAATCACCACTTCTTTGATAAGCTGATCGCGCGAGGAAAGCGGCAGGGTGCCCAGTGCGGTTTGAGGTTTTTGAAGGGATAATGCATCCGAATAGGTGCCGTAACCGGGATAACTGATAAGCAAAACATACTTTCCGGCACTGTCCAATTTTACATTGAAATCGCCTTCGGCATTGGCGCGGCCAAAGCCGGCAAGCACCGAGTCGGATGCGTGGAGCAAGACCACAGAGGCGTATTGCAGCGGACTTTTAAGCGCCGTATCGCTTACTTTTCCGGAAACAGAGATGTTTTGGGCGGTTGCCGGCGCAAAACCCGATAACAGAATCAACAGGAAGGCGGGAAGCAGTAGGAAGCGCATGTAAAAGGATAAGCGGCTGACAAAACTATGACGATAACGCATTGGGATAGCTGTATCGTACAAAGCCCTCTAAATGTTACAGTAGCGGGCATTTTTTTCTAAAAAGATAGCCCAAACTCTTATTTCCGGAAACCAAAGCCTTTTTCTCTAAAATTATCCCCTCCCTACCCTTTGCCTTTAGCGCGCCTAAAACCTACTTTTGCCGCTGAACTGTTTTTATCTTTTCTGATAATCCCTACATGGCAACAACCGCAGACATCCGCAACGGAATGATTCTGAAGATCGACGGCAATCTGTATTCCGTCGTTGAATTTGGACAAAACAAAACCGCCCGTGCCGCCGCAAAGGTGTGGGCCAAACTGAAAGGCGTGGACAATGGCCGCTCTATCGAGCAAACCTGGAACTCCGGCGAAACCGTTTATCCGGTACGCGTAGAATTGCGCCCCCATCAGTTTCTCTATAAAGACGAAACCGGTTTCCAGCTGATGGATACCAATACGTTTGAGCAAATCGCCATTCCGGAAAGCAATATCGAGCGTCCCGAACTATACAAAGACGGTCAGGAGTGCTTTGTACTGTACAATACCGAAACCGAGCTGCCGATGAGCGTGGAACTGCCAACAAGCGTTACCCTGCGCGTAACCTACAGCGAGCCAGGTCTGAAAGGCGATACGGCGACCAACACCCTTAAACCCGCTACCGTAGAAACCGGTGCCACCGTAAACGTGCCGCTTTTTGTGGACGAAGGCACCCTCATCCGGATCGACTCCAAGACAGGCAAGTACATGGAGCGCGTGAAAGAATAGCCTCTTTTAATTGCGCAATTTCTCAATAGCTCAATGACTCAATGGGATTTGAGTGTTTTAAATAATCCACCTTCTGCTGTATCATTGAGCCATTGAGCCATTTTCAAATTGAGTCATTCAAAAAAACTATGGAATACAATCAAATTCAGGAACTTCTCAAAGCCGTTGATGAATCTTCGGTTACCAAAGTGCGCGTAAAAGACGGCGACTTTGAAATCACCATCGAAAAGCAAACTGCCGGTGCACCGGTAGCTTACCACATGCCGATGCAGGCCGCTCCGATGCCGCAAATGCAAGCCGCTCCGGCTGCAGCACCGGCCGCACCTGCTCCGGCAAACGCATCCGGCGCTGCTGCTCCGGCCGCTTCCGGCAATGGACAAACGGTGAAAAGCCCGATGATCGGTACGTTCTACCGCAGCCCATCGCCCGATAAACCTGCGTTTATCAACGTAGGCGACGAAATCCGCGCCGGACAAGTGGTGTGCATTATCGAGGCCATGAAGCTGTTCAACGAAATCGAAAGCGAGGTAAGCGGCCGCGTGGTGAAAGTGCTCGTAGACGACGCTTCGCCGGTAGAGTACGACCAGCCGCTGTTCCTGGTGGAGCCGATGTAACTAATGGCTCAGTTTCTCAATAGCTCAATGACTCAATGGGTTAACGAGTAATTGTCCGGTGAGTTTTTGAGCTGTGGAGCGACTTTAAAATGTGCTACTTCCATGAAAAAAGCGCTTTTTGACAACAACCCGATTCTACGGCTTTCGTTTGATTTCTCCCTGCTGGTAATCACTTACTGCGAACTGTTGGAAAGTCAAAAGAAGTATGTATTGGCCCGGCAACTGCTGCGTTCCGGAACTTCTATTGGTGCCAACGCCATGGAAGCGCAGAACGCCGAAAGCAGGGCGGATTTCATCCACAAGATGAAAATTGCTGCCAAGGAAGCCGAGGAGTCGCAGTACTGGTTGTGGTTGTGTAACTATGCGGAAACATATCCGGATTGTACGCCATTAATAGCGAAGTTGGAAGAAGTCAATAAAGTTTTGGGAGCCATTATCAATACGTCCCGGAAATCTTCTGGAAAAAGCCCATTGCTTTCTTTTCTTACCTGGCTTACACCTTTTTAAAAGCCCTTATTTACTTCATCGCAAAATGGAAATGCAGTTCTAATTCCATTGAGCCATTGAGCTATTGAGCCATTTTCAAATTAAAAAACGCCTGTGTTTAAAAAAATTTTAATTGCCAACCGTGGCGAAATCGCCCTGCGCATCATTCGTACCTGTCGCGAGATGGGCATCAAAACGGTTGCGGTGTATTCCACAGCCGATAAAGATTCCCTGCACGTGCGCTTTGCCGACGAAGCCGTGTGCATCGGGAAAGCCCAAAGCACCGATTCGTATCTGAACATCCCGCACATCATGGCGGCCGCCGAAATCACCAACGCCGATGCCATACACCCCGGCTACGGCTTTCTGGCCGAAAATGCGCGCTTTGCCGAAATCTGCGGGCAGTACAACATTAAATTTATCGGTCCCAACCCGGAAATGATCCGGAAAATGGGCGATAAAATGACGGCCAAAGAAACCATGATTGCCGCCGGCGTGCCGTGCATTCCGGGCTCCAAAGCACTGCTCAACAGCGTGGAGGAAGCCAAAGAACTGGCTTCCGGAATGGGCTATCCTGTGATCCTGAAAGCCACGGCCGGCGGCGGCGGAAAGGGCATGCGCGTGGTGTGGGAAGAAGACGAACTGGAGAAGAATTATACCACCGCCAAGACCGAAGCCGGTGCTGCCTTTGGCAACGACGGCGTGTATATGGAAAAATTTGTGGAGGAACCCCGCCACATCGAAATCCAGATTGCCGGCGACCAATACGGCAGCGTGTGTCATCTTTCGGAGCGCGATTGTTCGATCCAGCGTCGTCACCAAAAGCTGGTGGAGGAATCACCTTCACCGTTTATGACGCCGGAGCTGCGCAAGGCCATGGGCGAAGCGGCGATTAAAGCAGCCGCTGCTATCAACTATGAAAGCGTGGGCACGGTAGAGTTTCTGGTGGACAAGCACCGGAATTTCTACTTTATGGAGATGAACACCCGCATTCAGGTAGAGCACGGCGTGACGGAGGAAGTCATCAACTTTGATCTGATCAAAGAGCAGATCAAGATTGCGGCGGGCATCAAGATTTCCGGAAAAAACTACGAGCCGGAAATGCACGCCATTGAGTGCCGCATCAACGCCGAGGACCCGTACAACGATTTCCGCCCTTCGCCCGGAACGATTACGGTGCTGCACACGCCTGGTGGGCACGGCGTTCGGGTGGATTCCCACATCTACGCCGGTTATACCATTCCGCCGTACTACGATTCCATGATTGCGAAGATTATTGCCGTGGCGCAAACGCGGGAAGAAGCCATCAACACCATGGAGCGCGCCCTGAGCGAATACGTGATTGAAGGCATAAAAACCACGATTCCGTTTCATTTGCAACTGATGCGCGACCCGGATTTCCGGAAAGGGAATTTCACGACGAAGTTTATCGAGACCTTTAAAATGCAATAAGAAAAATGCAGTAAGAAATTACTGCATTTTTTCTTTCTTTTGCATACCTTTCTCCAAAAGATTTTTTTCTCCGGAATGACCAAAACCATTCTTATTACCGGCGGTGCCGGCTTTATCGGTTCGCATGTGGTGCGCCGCTTTGTGAACAGTTATCCGGATTACCGCATCCTCAACCTCGATGCGCTGACCTACGCGGGTAACCTCGAGAACCTCAAAGACATTGAGGATGCGCCGAACTATACCTTCCTTAAAGCGGATATCACCGACGCAGAAGCCATTAATGGGATTTTTGCGGAATTCCAGCCCGACGGGGTGATCCACCTCGCCGCCGAAAGCCATGTAGACCGTTCCATCACTGATCCGCTCGCTTTTGTGCAAACCAATGTCATCGGCACGGCCAACCTGCTGAACGCAGCGCTTCAGACCTGGCGCGGGGATTTCAGCGGCAAGCGATTCTACCATGTTTCTACAGATGAGGTGTATGGCTCGCTTGGCGACGAAGGATTTTTCTTAGAAACAACGCCCTACGACCCGCAATCGCCCTACTCGGCTTCCAAGGCTGCGTCCGACCACTTGGTGCGCGCCTATGGCAATACCTACGGCATGCCGTTTGTGCTCACCAACTGCTCCAACAACTACGGGCCGAACCATTTTCCGGAAAAGTTGATTCCCTTGTGTATTCACAACATCCAGGAAGGTAAGCCACTTCCGATTTACGGCGACGGCAAATACACCCGCGACTGGCTGTTTGTGAAAGACCACGCCCGCGCCATTGACCTTGTTTTTCATGAAGGAAAGAATGCCGAAACCTACAATATTGGTGGTTTCAACGAATGGAAAAACATTGACCTCGTGCGCCTGCTCTGTCAGCAAATGGACGAGAAGCTGGGCCGCGAAAAAGGGGAAAGCGAAAAGCTGATCACGTTTATTACCGACCGCCCCGGCCACGACCGCCGCTACGCCATCGACGCGACGAAAATCAATGGGGAACTGGGCTGGAAACCGTCGGTTACGTTTGAAGAAGGCCTCAGCGAAACCATCGACTGGTATCTCCAAAACGAAGAATGGCTCCGCCACGTAACCTCCGGCGATTATCAAAAATATTACGAAGGACAGTATAAATAATTCATGTTTCATGTGTCATGTTTCGTGCCCCCTATGAAACATGACACATGAAACATAAAACATACAAAATGAAAGGAATCGTTCTTGCCGGAGGCTCCGGCACGCGTCTGCACCCGCTGACCATCGCGGTGTCCAAGCAGTTGATGCCGGTCTACGACAAGCCGATGATTTACTACCCCATCAGTACCCTGATGCTGGCCGGTATCCGGGAAATTCTCATCATTACCACGCCCGACGATCAGCCGGGTTTCCGGAAATTATTGGGCGACGGCAGCGATATTGGATGCTCTTTTGAGTATGTGGTGCAGCCGGTGCCCAACGGGCTGGCGCAGGCTTTTGTGCTCGGTGCCGATTTTGTGGGGAAAGACGCGGCCGCGCTGGTGCTGGGTGACAATATTTTTTACGGCTCCGGCATGGGCACTTTGTTGCAAAAGAAAGCCAATCCCGACGGCGCGGTGGTGTTTGCCTATCAGGTGGCCGACCCGGAGCGCTATGGCGTAGTAGAGTTCGACGATCAGCAGCGGGCGATTTCCATTGAAGAAAAGCCAGCGCAACCGAAAAGCAATTTTGCCGTTCCGGGATTGTATTTCTACGACAATCAGGTGGTGGATATTTCCAAAAACATTCAGCCCTCGGCGCGCGGCGAATACGAGATTACCGACGTCAATAAGACTTACCTCGAAATGGGCAAGCTGGAAGTGGGCATTCTCGACCGCGGCACCGCCTGGCTCGACACCGGTACTTTCGATTCCCTTATTGAAGCCGGTGAATTTATCGAAGTGATTGAAAAACGGCAGGGCCTTAAAGTGGGTTGCATCGAGGAAATTGCCTGGCGCAACGGCTGGATCGACGACGGACAGATGGAAAAGCTCGGCGACAAATACGCCAAAAGCGGGTATGGTAAATACCTGCACAATCTGCTGAAACGCGAGCGATAACAGTGCTTATCTCCTTTCTTACAAGACCGATTCTTTCAATATCCGGACTTTCCGGAAAGCGCCATCTGTACCAACGTTTCAGCCCATTTTTCCGGACTCTGAATATGGGAAAGTGCTGCGGAGCAGGCTCCCATATGGGCCATTTCTTCTTTAGAGAAGGACAGAAACTGTCGCATTTTTTTCAATAAGTCTGTTTCGCTTTGCGGGTCAAACAAGAGGCCGTTTTTTCCTGCTTCCAGGAAGGTTGCTGCAGCCCCCACCGTTTGGGAAAGCAGCATGGGCAAACCGGCACAAGCGGCCTCATGCACAACCACCCCCCAGGATTCTTTTAGCGAAGCCAGCGCAAAAGCATCGGCACCGGCAAAGATCTGCGGCATTTTTTCCGGCTGCACAAACGGAGTGATTCGAACGTGAGGCGATGAATTCAAGGTACTGGATTCGGGACCAGACCCTACAAGATGCAACTCCCAGCCGGTAAGACCCTCAGACAGTAGTTGGTTAAACGCCCGGTAGAGCCGCGTCATGCCTTTGTTGGGTAAAAAACTGCCAACCGAAAGCAGCGTTTGTATTTTCTTATCGGGCTGCTTTTCTGTTTTTTGAAAAGCTTCAACATCGGCGCTCAAAAGTCCGTTTTTAATCCGATCCGGTGGAAAGCCCAATCGTTTTGCAAAGGTGGCCTGCGCAGCTCCAGGCACCCACATATAATCATAAACATTCGAAAGCCAGAAAGGGCTGCTAACGGCCCCCATCCACTGCCGCAGGGTTCCATACCAAGGCGTGTCGTTGCCGATAATCAGAACCGCTCCGCTCTTTCGCAGCCGTCGGGCCAGTTGGTAGTATTTCCGGAACATCCACCCGGAAACAAACACCACATCCGGTTGATAGGCCGAGATTTCGGGCCATAAATTAGCCGCTGACCGGTTGATGGCATCCCGAACTAAAAGATTGGTTTCGGACTGGGGCCGGAAGTCGTTTTCGGGTAACTTTAAAGCCTGATAGGCACGGATTTCCGAAACCTGCGGATGCGCGCGCAGCGCCCGAAGGCAGCCCATCAGATAGCCGGTAATTTCGGCGTACAAAAACAAAATCTTCATTCCGGCGGCAAACGCGAACCCTCAAAACTAAGCGCTATCCCCACACAAATGCCTGGGTTTTCCGGAAATGCGCCCTTTTTTCCCGAAAAAGACTTCTATTTTAGTGGTCCCGGAACCTTCAAAAACATGCGTATTCTGATCCACGCAGCCAACCTGACTGCCGGCGGTGGCCTGGCCGTCGGGAAGGAAATTATCAGTGCGTGGCTGCGGGAAGGATTAGAGCTCTTCGTGCTCGCCTCGCCGCAAATAACCGCTTTTTTAAAGGCTGAAAAAGTGCCGGGCAGCTGTTGGGTAACCATTCCGGAAAGTCCGGGCAGCTCGCTGCGGGCAGGCATTATTTTCAGGAAAATAGCGCGGGAGACTGAGGGCACTTTTCAGCCCGATGGGGTCTTTACGGTTTTTGGACCGCCGCTCTGGAGGCCTTCTGCCCCACACCTGTGTGGCTTTGCCAATGGATTGTATTTTCCCAAAAATCCGGTTATGCCGTTTGGCGAAGGCGTAGGTTTTAGAGAGCAAATAATCCATCGGCTGCGTCGCTGTCTGGTTTTCCGTTCGGTAAAAAAAGACACGGATGCCCTTTGGGTGGAAACCGAAAACGCACGGCAAAAGTTACTTTCCATTATCGGGAAGAAACAAGTGGATGTGGTTCCGAACGAGCTTTCAGCCGCTTTCCAAAACGCAGATTTTCCGGAAAAAGATTTTTCTAAAAAGCCACCTTTCAAGGTATTGATGGTCGCCGCCGCCTATCCCCACAAAAACTTTTCGTTGCTGCGTGCACTGGCCCATTTTCCGGAAATCAGTGGCCTTTTTTTGTTCCAGACAACACTTGCAGAAGGCGATTTTAACCGGTACTTTCCCCAAAACGGCGACATTCAAAATCTGGGACCACTTTCTTCCGAACAGTTGGTAGCGGCTTATCAAAATGCGGACTTTGTTTTTTGTCCCAGTCGGGCGGAGATTTTTTCGGCCACCTGGATAGAAGCGATGGCAGCGGGGCGACCGCTTTTGTGCGCCGATCTTGAAGAAACACGCCAGCTTTGTGGAGACGCGGCGTTGCATTTTGATGAGTCCAGCCCCGAAAGTGCTGCTGGCGCGCTCCTGCATCTGGCAGAAAACATTTCTTTGCAGAAACAACTTGTTGAAAACGGAAAGCAACAGCTCGCTGCATTAACGCCCAAAATACCGCGCGCCGCCCGGCTTCACGAACTTTTGCGCTTGATGGCCCTAAAAAATTCAGCATTAAAATGAACCTTTTGCACAGTTGGCGGCGCTTGCGCCAGTCGGCCCGCGACTATGGCTGGCAACGCGCCCTGGCGAAAGCCTCCGGTCGGCTGGGTTTTCCGGTGGGCCGGTATCTGGTTTCCGGAAAAAAGGGTGCGGTGAAGAGCGTTTCGGTAATCGGCTGCGGACAGGCGGCGTATGCGACGTTGTGTTTTTTCATCCAAAAACACCGGGGCAATGCTTTTCTGGATTGCTATGATATTGCCCCCGAAAACGCCCGGAAATTAAAAGACGCTTACGCCTTTGAAAACACGGCGGAAACGCCGGAAACACTGCTTCAAAACCCAAATCTAAAAACCCTTTTTATCGCCTCCAACCACGCTAGCCACAGCGCTTATGCAATTGCCGGACTGGAGAAAGGCCTTACGGTTTTTTGCGAAAAACCACTGGCAACCACCTTTGAACAACTAACGGCGCTGGGCCAATCCATTTCCAGAAAAGAAAGCCTTTTTCACGCCGGATTCAACCGGCCTTTTGCCGCTGCTTCGCAAATCGTCAGCCAGGCGATTCGGGGCAGCCGGGCGCCGCTGAGCCTGCACTGCATTGTTCACGGGCATGTGCTGGATGAAAATCACTGGTATCGCAAGCCGGAAGAAGGCACGCGGATTTCCGGAAATATGGGCCACTGGATTGACCTGGCGGTGCATTGGATGCAGGCGCGGGGCGTGGTTCCCCAAAAATTTTCGATTACCCTTCGCGGCGCAAACCCGGCGTTGCCAATGGATGAAAACGTGGTGTTGGTAATCACTACCGACCTGGGCGATCTGGTCAGTATTTCCCTCAACGCCCGGCATGAACCATTTGGGGGCATCGAAGAGCTGATCTCGCTGCAATGTGGTGATTATAAAGCCACTATTGACGATTTCCGGAGCATCCGCCACGGTAGTTCCAAGGCTCAGAAAACAGTGGTTTTCGGTCGTAAGGATGTGGGCCATGAAGCGCTGGTGCAATCGGTTTTTGGGGAAGGTAAGGTGCAGCGCAGCTGGGCGGAATGGCAGCTATCTACCCGCCTGACCCTGCACGTGGCGGAGCTGGCCAAAACCGGTAACCCGGAGACGGTTTGGATAACGGCGTGAGCGCTCTCTTAACCCTTTGGGGGAAAAATCCCTAGGCAAATTTTTCCGGAAAATATCTGCCTTGCCTCCCTTCCAAATTGCTTTAGTTTTGCCCGCATTTTCGGAACGTACCAATCATGACGACTCAAACGCTGCTGCTGGCTCTTCTACCGATTATTTCGGCTTTTATTGGTTGGTTTACCAATTGGGTGGCCGTCAAAATGCTGTTTCATCCGCGCGAGCCGAAAAAGATTCTGGGCATCACGTTTCAGGGTATTTTCCCCAAGCGCCAAAGGCAGTTTGCTCAGCAATTGGGGCGCACCGTTGCGGGCGAATTATTGCACTTCCGGGATATTGCCGCGCAAATGACCGACCCGGTGGCTATCAAGGCCCTGATGCCCGGCATTGAGGCCCACATCAACGGCTTCCTCAACGAGCGGATTAAAGAAAAAATCCCGGTTCTGGCCATGTTTCTGAGCGAGGGCGTAACCGAGATGATTAAAACCGGCCTGCTGGAAGAAATTGAGGTGATGCTGCCCAAGATCATAACGGAATATGCCGGAAGTCTGGAAGAAAAGATTGATATTGAGCGAATGGTAACCGAGAAAGTAGCTACCTTTTCTTCTGATAGGCTGGAGGCCCTGCTCCTGGCGGTGATGCAGAAAGAATTGCGCTTTGTGGAAATTATCGGCGGCGTACTGGGCTTTGTAATCGGGTTGTTGCAACTGGCTATAACCATGTTATAAGGAATGCCCCGCTTCCGGAGACGACTCCGGCGGGCCAGTTACGCCTCTGCCACCAATCATATAAACAGAAAAAGGGCTTAGGAGCCCTTTTTTAGTGCCTTGCACGCAGATATATTACTCGGAATGTTTTACTGAAGGCTCAGAAGATGCTGCGGAACGCTCGGAAAGGATTGCGGAAGTCTCGGAAGACACTGCGGAACGCTCGAAAAGGACAGCGGAAGGATCGGGAGGTGCTACGGGAGGGCAGAAAAGCGTTGCGGAAGGCGGGGAAAGGATTGCGGAGGCACTCTTGTCGCCCCCCGTACCGGGAGGTCCGGAGGTATTGAGATTGTAAAAATATCAAAGGCAGAGTAGCAAGGAATATTTCTTAAAACTTTTGTGTTTGTTAAAATTTTTTACATTTGGTTTAGAATTCTGCCCTTTATGAAAAAAGTTTTTTTCATACTGCTGTGCCTGATTACTGCGTTTGCAACGCACGCCCAAGGCCTGCGCATTGACTCCACGCGCTTCTATTGCAACTCCAACCCGACCACTTTTGAGCAGATAACCGACATCATTCAAACGAAAGACGGCGGCTTTTTCTTTACCGGCGTAGCGGCCAAGCCGGGCGGCGGTATTCTGCCATCCTGCCCCGGCAGTGGCAGAAACCCGGTGATGGGCAAGCTGGATTCTTTGGGCAACATTGAGTGGATCAAGAACTTCTGCGACACACCGGTATGGGCTTCTACCGTGTGTCAGACTGCTGATGGGGGCTATGCCATTAACGGCGGAACGTACCCTTGGAACTCCATGAGCATCTTCCGTTACGACGCAATGGGCAACTACCTGTGGCGAAGGGATTACGGTAAAAATGCTGGCAGTGGAACCCTACAGTTCATTACCACACCAGACAATGGCTTTTTGATGTTGGGCTTCGCTACCGAACGCGACAGCGATGTACTTGTTACTTACGACTATCCGCCTGGCGCTTTCCCTACAATTGATTGGGTATTGATGAAATTGGATAGCCTAGGTAATAAACAATGGGTGCGGACGTTGGGTACTTCTGACGCGGAATTAAACGCACGCGTGATCTGCGACGGCAAAAATTATTACCTTATTGGTGCCACTACTTCTAAAGATCACGACTGTGCAGATGTAACAGGCCATCCTGGTGTTGCCGTCTACACCATTAAATTGGACAGTGTTGGAAATGTGCTTTGGAGTAAAGCACATGGTTCTGCTTTTGTGAGCAAAGCCATTTACGACGAACGGGATAATAGTATTCTGGTAACAGGAAGAACCAACAATGGCGGGCCAGAATTTGCGGGCATCCCAACTCATGGCTACGACGATATTTTCCTGATGAAGCTAGACACCGCCGGAAACTTCAAATGGGGAAACCTGTATGGAACCAGCGGTAATGAGTTAGATGGATCTTCCCTTTGCAAAGCGCCTAATGGCGGTTATTTTATTACTGCTAATGCAAGCAACACCCTAACGCCTACACAGCTTATCAGTGTAGACAGCAACGGACAGATAATCCAGCATCGCAAATTTTCCAATCAGTACGGATACATCGCCCGATATATCTTCCCCTACAAGAACAGCTTTTGCCTCTTTGGAGAAGCTTTTGGCACTCAAGCTCCCGAAGGCACTGGTCAAAACTGTTTGGCAAATACTTTTTTTGGAGGCAGCCGTGCGCTCACATTCAGCACGCTCTCCGTTGTTCCCCTCTCTGTAACAGAAGCACCTACTTCCACAGCTGTCTTCACGCTTTCCCCTAATTCCACCCGCAACAGCGTAGAGATTCGTTTTGAAGACGCGCATTCAAAAGGTGTGTTGACCGCTACCAATGCCGAAGGCAAACTGGTATTCCAACAGCGGGTAGCAGCGGGAAAGGAGCAACTTAACATCAATACTACCTCATGGCCTGCAGGTGCTTATCTCGTCTGCTTTCAGCCGGATGGTAAGCCTTCTCCATGTCAAAAGTTGATTGTGCAGTAATTGATAGGCTTTCTATTCAAACCCCATCGGCACTTCCATCACCAGTATCAGCGCATCTGCATCACAGGTAATCGGCACCTCCGAAACCGTCCAGATGCCATAACCGTCGCGGGCCGAAAGAACCTGCCCGTTGACGGTAATATTTCCGGAAATCACGAAGATATACACGCCATTGGCGGGCTCGTTTAGCTTATAGGTAACCTCCGCACCTGCGTGTAAGGTTGCCAGATAAAACCACGCGTTCTGATAAATCCATGCCCCAGCGTCCTGATGATGCGGCGAAACGATCTGCTGAAAAATATCTTCGTCGGAATATTCCACCGGAATGGTCTGGTAGCGCGGCGTTACCTCGCGGCGGTTGGGAAACAACCAGATTTGCAGCAGGTTCACGGCCTCGGTTTTGGAAGGGTTGAACTCGCTGTGCTTAATGCCGCTTCCGGCGCTCATCACCTGAATCTCGCCGGCTTTGATCACTTCTTCGTTACCCATACTGTCTTTATGCGCCAGGCTGCCGCGCAACGGAATGGTGATGATTTCCATATTGTCGTGCGGATGCTTGGCAAAGCCGCTACCGGGCGCCACGATATCATCATTCAGCACGCGCAACACGCCAAAGTGCATTCTTTCGGGGTCTTGGTATTGGCCAAAAGAAAACGTATGCTTTGCCTGGAGCCAGCCATAATCGGCGCTGCCCCGCGAGGCGGCCGGATGATACACAAAAGGAGCTTCTGAATTCATTTTTTAAAGGTAAGCGCCCGGGCTTTTTCTCAATGAAAAAAGAGCCTGCACAAAGGATGTACAGGCTCGCTTCGTTGCCTTTAAAAGGCGGTATTTTCCGGAAAAAACTTACAGCGCGGTATCGTTGCCGGTGCGGTTGATGTTTACTTTACCGGGAATTTGCTCTACGTCCACCTCGGTTTTACGCACCGTATCGCGGATGGTTTCTTCGCGCTCGGTTACGTCTTTACCCAGGCTCACTTCTTCCACCACGCGGGCTTCTTTGTTTACCACGGGCACTTCGGCGGTCTCGCGCATTTCTACGGTGCCTTCGCGGAATGTATTAAAATCAGCTTCGGTTGCAGGACGGTCCACCGGCTTGCGGTTTACATACACATACTCTTCGCGCAAACGCAGGTTTTCTTCTACCGGGCGGCTCACCACGCGGGAGCGCAGGCGTACGCCACCGGTTTCAACTTCCCGCTTGCCTACGTTCAGGTTTTCCTCTACTACTTTCAGGGTTTCGCCGGGGGCAGCGGTGCGGGCCGACATGTCGGTGTTGGCCGTTGTGGCAGCAGTGTTCATCGTGCCATAGCCATATTGAGAAGCGCGCTCATCCACGTTAATTGCGCCGCAGTCATCCATAATATCGGCGGCTTTTTCGGCGCGGTCGTCGGTATCTGCGTGCACAGTAATCACCGACTGGGAAGCAGAAGCCACGTGCGTATAGCGGTCGGCGCGGTCATCGTCATCGGTAAACAGGTTTTTAAAGAAACGACCAATGGCTGAGGTGCCACGGTCCACCGCATCGGCAGCGCCTTCCACCATCGTCCCAGAGGAATTTACCTGTGCGTCATAGCCGCCCAGAGGTTTGCCGGTACCGGAATCAGTGTGAACAGCCTGTCCGGCAGCACGGTCCACTTTGTCGGCAGCACCTTCCACCATTGTGCCGGAAGTGTTTGTATAAGCGTCTGTACCACCGGGCATACCTGCCGTGCCGGTCATGGTGCCTGCTACGCCGGTGGCGTGGTCAATGCTTTCGGTTGCGAAACCGGCTTCCTGGAGTTTACTAACGGCCTTACGGGCTTCTTCTGCGGAGTCGAAAATACCAACTACTGTTTTCATAACTAAAAGGGGGTTTATAGGGGGTTAAAAAAGAAAAGGGTTTAGGCTTTGGGGGGAAGATCGGGGGGCGCCGAAGCACTTTCCCGCACAATCTCAATGCGTTCTTTGCGCAGCGTGACCGGAACGGTTTCCTGCGTTTGTACCTTCCGGCGCGTCACGCGGATTTCTTCAATCAGCATCAACTTTTTCTCAACCACGGCTACTTCTTTCACCACGGGGATAATCATCGTGTCGCCTTCGTAGCGCACCGCCGGGGCAGCATCCACAATGCGGTTCAGGGTGATGCGTTCCACATCGGTTTCGTCGTGAGAAGCCACCACATGCACGCTTTCCTGATGCGCTTCTACTTTTTTAGAAATCACCACCCGGCCGGTTTCCACCGTCTTTTTACCTACGGTGGCATACTCTTCCACAATCGGGATCACAGGCAGCGCTGCGCTCGCCGGTGGCGGGTCGTTGGCGGGTAGATTTCCGGAAAATGGAGAAGTTTCTGGGTCAGTCATTTTTCTAAAACAGAAAGAAGGTGGGATACCTTCTGAGGTTAAAAGACCGTACCAGCCAGCCGGTTTTCCGGCACCGTTTAGAAAGAAATAACTTTACCGGCCCGCCCAACGCTTTGTTTGCCCCGAATCCGTGTCCCAGCCCATTCTCCTTATCACCCCGCCGTTTACCCAACTCAACACGCCCTATCCCGCCACTGCGTATCTCAAGGGCTTTCTGCAATCGCGCGGCATTCCCGCAGCGCAAAGCGATCTGGGACTGGAAGTGCTCCTGCAGGTGTTTTCGCCGGTGGGTTTGGGTCAGATTTTCCGGAAATCGGCAGCCTTTCCGGAACCGTCGGCCAATGCCCGCCGGATGCTTTTTCTGAAGGAAGAGTACCTGCGCACCATCGGTCCGGTGATGCGTTTTTTGCAGGGGAAAGACCCTACCCTGGCGCGCAACATCATGCACCGTCGTTTCCTTCCCGAAGGAAGCCGGTTCAGTCAGGTGCCCGATATGGAGGCCGCTTTTGGCGATATGGGCATTGCGGATGCCGCTAAATACCTTGCTACGCTGTATCTGGAAGACCTCAGCGACCTGATCACCGAAACGGTGGATCATCATTTTGGTTTTTCCCGCTACGCCGAAAAGCTTTCTGCCGCCGCGCATTCCTACGATGAATTGTACGAAGCGCTTTCGCAGCCGCCGGGTTTTATTGATGCCATCACCACGCAGCTTTTGGGGAATCTTATGGAATCCCACCAGCCCGCGCTTGTGGCGTTTTCGGTACCGTTTCCCGGAAATCTTTACGCGGCGCTGCGCTGCGGGCAATGGCTCAAGGCGCATTACCCCCACGTCAAGATTGCGATGGGCGGCGGCTACCCCAACACCGAACTCCGCAGCCTGCAGGATGGGCGCATTTTTGAGGCAGTGGATTTTATTTGCCTGGACGATGGCGAGGCCCCGATGGAAAGCCTCTACACCTATATTTCCGGAAATTGTGCGGACGCTTCGCTTTTAAAAAGAACCTTTCTGCTCGAAGGCGGAAAAGTGGTTTTTAAGGATTCCGCTACCTGCCGCGACTACGCCCAGGCCGAAGCCGGCACGCCCGATTACTCCGGCTTGCCATTGCAGGATTACGTTTCGGTCATCGAAGTAACCAACCCGATGCACAGCCTTTGGAGCGATGGCCGCTGGAACAAGCTCACGATGGCGCATGGCTGCTACTGGGGGAAATGCACCTTCTGCGACACCACCCTGCCCTACATCGCCGACTACGAGCCGCTCACTGCCGGCATTCTCGCCGACCGCATGGAAGCGATTGTGGCCCAAACCGGCAACACGGGTTTTCATTTTGTGGACGAAGCCGCACCGCCTGCCCTGATGCGCAACTTGTCGCTGGAAATCCTGCGCCGTGGCTTGGTGGTGAGCTGGTGGGCCAACATCCGGTTTGAGAAAAGCTTTACGCCCGACCTCTGTCGCCTCCTGCGCGAAGCGGGTTGCATTGCCGTGAGCGGCGGACTGGAAGTGGCCAGCGACCGCCTCCTGAAGCTGATTGATAAAGGCGTAACCGTGGCCCAGGTAGCGCAGGTGAATAAAGCCTTTGCCGATGCCGGAATCCTCGTGCACGCCTACCTAATGTATGGCTTTCCCACCCAAACGGCAGTGGAGACGATAGATTCTTTAGAGATGGTGCGGCAGATGTTTGCCGCCGGGGTGATGAAATCCGCGTTTTGGCACCGCTTTGCCCTCACGGCGCACAGTCCGGTGGGGAAAAGTCCGGAAAAATATGGCGTACGCATCATGCAGGCCGAAGGTGCCTTCGCCAACAACGACCGCGCCTATGAGGAAGAAACCAGCACCGACCACGATATTTTTGGCTACGGCCTGAAAAAATCCCTCTTTAATTACATGCACGGCATTGGCCTCAGCGACCCGCTCCACAAATGGTTTGAGGAGAAAGTAACCCGCACCACCGTGAAACCCGACTGGATTCACGGCGTTTTGGAAGCAGCGGCCTTGCAGTTGCCCAAAGAAAGCGCCCGCGTGTTGTGGCTGGGTGGGCCGGTGGAGCTACAGATTGTCTCCAAATCCAAAAAAGGCGCGACGTGGGAAGAAGCGCAGCTAACCCTCGTTACCCGCCGCGAAACCCTTATCCTCCGGCTGGACAAAGAGAAAGGCACCTGGCTGGCGGATGTATTGCCGAGGCTTTCCCTTACGGCTGAAAAACGCGCTACCCGCGCCGAAGTGCGCGCCCTGTATGAGGCGCAGGGCTGGGATGATTTTGAGCTTTTTTGGGATGGAAAGCCCCTGGCGGCGCTCCGGAAAGCGGGCTTGTTGCAAGTGTAGCAGCGCAAAGAAAACACGCAACCGAAGGGAATTAACAAAGCGTCCGTTGGTGGTAACGAAGTGTTCGTTGGTGGTAACGAAGCGTCCGTTGGTGGTAACGGAGGCATTGCGGGATTGCCGGAACCCTTCGGATAATTCCCGGAATCATTCAGGCGCGCACCGGAACTCTTCAGGCGCGCACCGGAACTCTTCGGGTGCGTACCGGAACTCTTCAGGCGCGCACCGGAACTCTCCAGGCACGCACCGGAACTCTTCAGGCGCGTACCGGAACTCTTCGGGCGCGTACCGGAACTCTCCAAGCGTGTGCCGGAACCCTTCGGATAATTCCCGGAATCATTCGGGCACGTATCGCCAAGCCTGAAAGGCTTGAATGTAAATAGCCGCCGGTGCAACCGGCGGAAAGGAAGATACCATGAAACCCAACCCTGAAAGGGTTGAACCCGCGTGCTGGGAAAATCTTTCTTTGTCTTGGCTTTTGGAACGATGTGGTTTGAATCCCTTCGGGGTTCTTTTCCCATTTATCATTCCATCCCCGGACTGCGTGCAGGGCGATTCAAATTGGAGCCTTTCAGGCTTGTACCGGCAAGGTGCTAAGGAAAGACCTTCCAGTTGGCCCCCTCACCGGAATGCTTCAGATATGCGCCGGAACGCCTTGGATACCTATCGGCACGCCTTGGGTAAATACCGGGTTGTTTCATTGGTCATAACGAGGCCCCGGCGGGGCCAAATGTTTGTAGCCAAAAACGTTTTTTCCGGGCCGGTCGCTCACGCGACCTGATGTTTTTTTGCGAAAAGCGCAAGGGAGAAACAGAAAGAGCCTCTCCAGAGGCGTGGTGTTAGCCTGTCCGCTTTTCTTTTTTGTCTTTTGGCTATCGTCCATCTTTTGTCTTAAAAAACCTACTTCCGCGCCCAGCGCAGCGCATACATCAGCCAGATGTTGAAATCAAAAGCCGTGCTTTTATCGGCCACGCCAAAGCCGGCCACGTAGCTGGGTTTCAGGTCGCCGGTCTCCAGGCTGGTAATCATGAATTTGCCCCGGATGTTCCAGCCTGCAAAAACATTCCGGAAAAGCTCTAGCCGCATCCCGCCGGTGAGTTCCACCCAGTGAAAATAAAAAGCCTTCGCCGCTTCCGAGCCGTTGGAATAGCCCCAAACCGGACTGCCGACCGTATAATCAGCCGCGCCCCGCTGCGCCGCTGCAAAGCCGTAGCGCAGGCCAAAAATGCCGCCGTCCCAATCGTTGGGTTGGAGGCGGCGCATGATGTTGCGGTCCACACCGATGCGGATAAAAG